>JAEORJ010000347.1 GCA_016840945.1 Candidatus Gerdarchaeota archaeon | reverse complement strand
GAGTTCTTTATTCACTCCACGTAAAGTAATATCCTTTTTTTCTCCTAAATCCTCCAAAATAGTGAACATAATCTTATTCTCTTAAAATATTCTTTATTGTATTCAATGTATTCAATGTGTGATATATTAAAGTTTTGTTTGATTAGACAAAATAGTTAAATATGTGTGATTTGTATGCAATACTTATACTTGCTATAAGTTAAAAATTACATTAAATGGTAGTGGAGTGTATCCCTTGGTAACTAAAAAAGCAAATAAATTTACAACACAAGACACCGAAAAATCAAAAGATGTATTGATTGTTGAGAAATATAAAAGTGCTCGACGTTGGTTTTGGTCAGGTTTAGTTCGTTATCCCTTTATGATGTTAAGTTCCTTTATTATGATGCTAGTCAATAGTGTTATTTCTATTTTACCAGGAATATTGTTAGGTTTAGGTATTGATGTTCTTGCCTCTGAAGGGACAGGTGAGAAATTCATTATGATTATTTTAGGAATGGTTGGAGCTGCATTAGTTACTTGGGGGACATCTTTTTTGAGTGCTTACATGTGGGGTATTGCGAGTTATCGTTACGATCGTGATATTCGCCAAGAGTTTTTTGATGTTGTACAGGAACATTCAATGGCCTTTCATGATGTACACGATTCAGGTGTCCTATTATCCATGGGTACAAACGAAACAAACCAAATGCGTTTTGCTTTTAATCCCTCTATGAGACAGATTATAATGTCAATACTGAGTATTATTTTAACTACAGCATATTTCTTCATCCGTATCCCTGTAGGAGATCAATTTGTAGGTGTTGGTCAATGGGAAATGGGTTTAGGTGTAACTTTTGGTTTTATTATTTACTTCATTTTAGCATGGCAATACGCTGCAAGAATTGGTCCTATTAGGAGGGAATTAGCAACTGAATTAGGGAATGTCTCTTCAGCAACTCAAGAAGCATTTCGTGGTATAGAAGTGGTAAGATCATTTGATAATGAAGATATAGAAGATGAAAAGTTTGCTATTAAAAGTGGAAGATTAGCTGAAAAAACAAAACAAGAAGGGTATTTGGGTTCATTTTACTGGCCAGCATTAATAATGGTGACAGTAACCTCAGTTGCATTTGGACTTGGATTGCATTGGGTTTCTCAAGATGTTATGAGTGCTGGTCAATTAACATCAGCTCTAACGTTGTTATTCCAATTGGTTATGTTAAATTTCATGATGCCACAGAGATTGCTTACTGTACAAGCAGGTCTTATTAATGCAAACAGAATGTGGGCGGTGATGACTTTTGATGATCCATTAATAGAACCGAAGGAAACAATAAAAGCTGATTGGTCCAAGGATTTGTCCTTTAATAATGTCTCCTTTAAATACCCTGGAACTGAGAAATTTGTTTTGAAGGATATATCATTTAAAATACCACCTGGTTCACGTGTTGCTTTAATTGGTGGCCCTGGTTCTGGTAAAAGTACCATCTTAAAATTATTATTGCGTTTGTATGATCCAACTTCAGGAAATATTTCTCTGAATGGTTATCATTTCGATCAAATGAGGACCAAAGATATACGCGAAGATGTAGTGCTAGTTGAGCAAGATATTTTTCTCTTCGGTGATACTATTAAAAATAATATTGCTTTTTCAAAACCTAATGCTACCGATGAAGAAATTAGCATTGCTGCAAGAAGAGCACAAATTGCAAGTTATATTGAATCCACGCCTGATGGCTACGAAACTGTGATGGGTGAACGTGGTGTAACTTTATCTGGTGGACAAAAACAAAGAATAGCAATTGCTCGAGCATTATTAGCAGATCCAAAATTATTGTTATTAGATGACTCAACGAGTGCTGTCGATATTAAAACAGAAGCAAGACTACGAGCTGCAATGGAAGAGCTAATCAAAGGTCGAACTTCGATTATTGTAACCCAAAGATTATCCACACTTGTAGAATCTGATTTAATCATCTTTCTTGATAAAGGCAAATTAGTAGATATCGGTACTCATCATGAATTAATACAAAGATGTCAAGAATATCAATTTATGTTGAGCTTACTGCCAATGGGTGATAAAATCATAGAAGCATCGTTGTTTGAAAGGAGAACAGATGCAAATGGAGGGTCCTAAAAATGGGTATGGGTCATATGCGACGCGGACCGATAACGACCGAACGAATTAAGGCCACTAGACCAACTGGAGTTTTACTAAAAGCTCTAGGTGGATTCTTGAAAGGCATTGGTTGGCTGTTAATTGCTGCAGCACTAATTACAATGGTTTATTCTGCAACACAATTGGTAAGTCCCTTAATATTAACTGATGGAATTGATGCATTTGATAATATTCTAACTAATGGTAATGTAACATTATTTTCTAGAGAACTATCAGCAAGCAATGCTATCATTATATTAACTTCAATCTATGCTGTAATGAATATAATTGGATTTTTCATAAGTTCATTATCAACACGAATACTCGCAAAAGCTAATTCAATACTAGTAAATAATATTAGAGTTCAACTTTATCATAAATTAATTAATTCATCCATGGGTTATCTCAAAAATGAACAAAGTGGAAATATCACCGCAAGAATTACTAGTGATACCGATCAAATAGCTACTGGTATTCATGTTTTCACAACAATTGCTATACAAATAATTTTACTTGTTGCTACTTTGGTTTTACTATTAGTTAGAACCAGCTGGCAAATAATACTCATTTGTTTAGGGTCAGTACCTGTAGCATTAATAATTAGTGCAATATTGAGTAATCTAGGCAGAAGAATAATCCTAAAAATAAGAAGAGCATTTGGAATTGTTTCTGGAAAAATGGCTGAGAGTTTTGCTGGCGCAGCAGTAGCTAAATCATTTAATCGTGAAGAAACACTTTCAGCTCAAATGGGCGAATTAAATCAAAAATATTACAAAATGGCTCAAAAATTTGGCCTTATGATGTTTATTACAATGCCAATTATAACAATGATTTCATCGCTAACAACAGCAATGATTTTATGGGCAGGAGGATTAATAGATCTTTCAACAGGTGAAATTTTCTTAGGTATAACTTTATCAAGTCAATTCTTAAGACCAATCACAATGTTATCAATGGCTTTCCCAGAATTACAAAATTCACTTGGGGCAGTAGATAGAGTTGTTGATGTTATGGAAGCAGCACCTGCGATTGAAGATTCTCCATATGCTACACCTCTAAATGAAAATTATTCTGTTACTTTTGATGGCGTTTCATTTGCATATGAAGATGAGAAATATGTATTGAAAAACATTGATTTCTCAGTTAATGAAGGAGAAATGATTGCTCTAGTTGGTGAAACAGGTGCAGGTAAAACTACACTGGCTAGTATGCTTTTACCACGCTTCTACGACATTCAAAAAGGTTCGATTAAAATTGGCAAGCAAGACATTCGTGATGTAACTCAAAAATCATTAAGAAATGCTATAGGGTTGATTCCTCAAGATCCATATCTCTTTTCAGCTACAGTTATCGAAAACATAAAATATGGTAGACAAGATGCTACAGAAGATGAGATTTATCGCATATGTAAAATGATTGGCGCTGATGATTTCATAGAAGCTTTACCTGATGGTTATCAGACTAAAGTTGTAGAAGGTGGTAAAAAGTTAAGTGCTGGACAAAGGCAAATGATTACTATAGCTAGAACAATGTTATCAGATCCTAAAATTCTTATCTTAGATGAAGCTACCTCGAGATTGGATGCCTATAGTGAATCATTAGTACAAAGTGCTCAACGTATATTATTCAAAGATAGAACCACATTCGTTATAGCTCATCGATTATCAACGATTCATGATGCTAAGAGAATAATTGTTTTGGATCATGGTGAACTAGTAGAGCAAGGAAGCCATGAAGAATTAATGCAAAAAGAAGGCATATATGCTGATCTTTACAATACTTATTACTCCTTCCAAGGACTTGAGAAAATTGAATTAGAGGATTTAGAAGAAGAGATTGCATTAGAACATTCAGCACTTTCTACTGAAGAAATAATGGCTATGGTTGCAAAAGACCATGATAAATTTAAACAACTTGTTGCAGAAGGTAAAATCTCAAAAGAACAAATGGCTACTATGATGGAACGAATGAAAGAGAAAATGCATGAGCATAAATAACAATTTTCTTGAATGGGTTAAATAATTAATCCTTTCTTTACTATTTTTTTAAAAATTTTTATTCTTAATTTTAGAACCCTTAAATAGGTAATCATATATAGTATACCTAGCGGAAATTATTTTGGGAGATTAAAATGAAAAATCAAACCCCACTTGAAAAGGCTTGTAATGAAATTCTCGGAGAAACATATCAAACATATTATGACATATTATCTAATCTTTTACTTTTGAATAGTAATTTAATCAAAAAAGATGATTCCAGATTAACTGCTAAAATTACTTTGGCATTGTTTGATGATGAAATTGTAGATAAACCACATGTTATTTGTGAATTTATCAACCAAAGTGAAATGGAACGTGATGCTAAAAGCACTGATATAGTTCATGCAAAGGATTTGTTAGATGTCGACCCTGAATTAATTAACACCATTAAAATTATTGATGCTTTGAAGAGATTACCTGATCCAAACTACACTGAGATTATGCGAAAAGTGAAAATACATAATGAATTACGTATGTATCGTGAAGCACCAGGTATTCCTTTCAGAAGTAGGATTTAGCATTTTTCTTCAAAAAAATAATGATTTTTATTTTTGTCGCTACTCAAGTTTGTCTCGGGACAAAAAAATTTTTATCTTAAAACGAGTTTGTTAACTTTACACGTGTCACAAACACAAACTCTCACAATAGAGAAAAAAAGGACTCGAATAAATGGGGTAGAACTAAGAGCTAGTTAGTGAGGAGAAACAAGAGATAATTTTATTCCTCCTCACTACCCATTGTTTATTTTTTATATCCAACTAATGATAAACTATTATTATATCAGACACTAAATTTACTATTGGTTGAATTAAGAAAATATTGGAAGCATTAATGTGATAGAAGATTGTAAAAAAGAGATAATTGGTTTACATCTATTCTTCGAACAATGGTTTAAAGCTGAAATTGAAAACACCGAAAAAACCTTCTCAAGATTAGATAATGCATTAAATCCTAATTTTCAATTAATAATGCCAACAGGTGATCTGTCATCTCGAGAGCAGATTATTTACCAAATTAAGACAAGTTATGCTTCTCATAAAAATGATAATACACCATATAGATTATGGGTGAAAAACGTTCAACACCGATTGACAATTGGTGATGTTTGTTTAATGACCTATGAAGAATGGGCTGAAGTTCATGGTAAGGTTAATGCTAGATTGAGTTCAGCTTTATTCAAAAAAAATTCTAATACAATTAATAATGTTGAATGGATACATGTGCATGAAGTTTTCATTCCAATAGAATAAAATAACTAAAATGAATTCTCTCGAGAGTTATAATTTTTTTATTAGCTAGTTAATTATTTTTAGAAAAAATTTTTAGATTAAATACACTATACTAAAATTGGAGGGTGTAAAATATTAGTAGAAGGGATGTGCACACTCCAATATTTATATTTGTAGTAATAGGGTGTGTGCTATTTATACTATTAATGATAGTTGGGATGTTCCTCTATTCAGGTGGAACAAAATTCAATCCTAATACTATAGGTTATAGTTTTTATGAAAATTATTTAAGCGACTTGGGAAGTATTTATGCGTATGATGGCATCTTTAATAGAACACCAAGAATAATCTTTACTATCGGAGTAATTTTCGGTGGATTAGGTTTAGCAGTTTTCTACTTGCAAATGCCTTATATTTTTAATAAAAACAAACAGGCGCATATTATTTGTATTATAGGGGCTATTTTGGGTATCCTATCAGCTATTGCTTGTATTAGTGTAGCATTAATCCCTTTAGATTATAATACTTTTATTCATAGGATTTGTACTGCTATATATGGTGGTCTATTATTACCAGCTCAGATTTTATTTGGTATAGTAATTTTAAAAGAAAAAAATTATCCAAATTTCTATGGTTGGTTATATGTTAGTTTTGGAACATTGCTGGCAATATACATCGCTCTATGGTTGATTTTCGGTTTTGATAGTTTTTATTGGCAAGAGATCAGCAAAATTGTTGGTCAAAAATTAGTCATCTTTCTTTGTATTTTTAATACAATTATACAAGCATTTGGTGCAAATAATCAGATTTCTAAGGGATTTCATGATAGTTCTACTGTTATTCCCACTAACGAGTAAATTACTCATTCTCATTAGTTGGTAAAACCAATTCTATGGGATATTCTAATGGATACAAATCAACACAATCAGAACCATCAATTTCATATGTTATTCCTGGTGACCAAATAAGATCCGACCAAAAGTTTCCTGATAATGTTTCGTTATTATACCAAATATTTTTACCGAAACTTCCTCCAATTGAATAATCATCACATGCTTGCGAGTAACCAATACTTGTTCCATTAGGAAAATTGTTGATAAAATTATTATGATAAATAATATTCTGACCACACCAATACCATATCTTTATTCCATAATTTATGTTATCAATTAATGTATTATTAACAATAATTGAATAGCGTGTATGTTGTATATTTAGACCTAAAGTATTATTTTTACAATAATTACCTATTATGCTGCTGTTATCTCCCCCATATACAATCCCATTTTCATAATTAAAACTACAATTATTATATCTTATAGTGGAATAAAAACCACCCGAGGCTAATAAGCCAATTTCACCATTATATAAACAAGAATTGTTTTGAAAAATTACATTTTTGCTAAATATATATTCATCTTTCATTGGATCATAAAAGTTGGTTCTTATACCACATTGACTATTATAATTACAAATATTATTTGCTATTATTGAGTTATTTAATGGACCTGTTAAAATTATTCCATTATATGCCTTACAACAATGATTAAATTGAATTGTTGAATTGATACATCCAGTAATCTCTATTGCTGTTCCTCTTGCAGTTAATACATTATTTTCAACTAAAATGCCAGACACATAATACATTTCAAGGCCATTATATGATTGAATATTATTATTTAGTATTTTACTTGTATTTATTGATATATTATAAATGAAAATACCAGAAGTTTTACTTAAAATAATATTATCTTTGATTACAAAACACTTAGTTGTGTCTTTTATTAAAATGCCAAAATTTCTCTTTGTTTTAATATTTAGTCCAGCAATTATATAAGGATCATTTATTGTTCCTGAACCTGGAAAATTATATTTTTGTTTAAAATCATTATCACCCAAGATCTCATATTTTGCTACAAATATTGAATCATACTTTATGTACCAAATTATAACACCGATTGAAGCACCAACAGAAGTCACAACTAAAATAACTAATATTATTGTTAATATTTTATTTTGATTAGAAAGATTCATCAAAAATTAACTTACCTCCATTTTTTCATCAATTCTTGCTAGATGTTTTTTTCTTCTAATCAATAATACAGAACCGATGATAATTAGAATAATTGATAAACTAATTATGACAAAAAGTGAAATTACAATAAAACTAGCATCATAAGTAATGGCATATGAAGGTAGATATAATCCTGCTTTTATTTTTTTAATTGATAAGACAGTTATATAGATTAAGAAGAAAAATGTATAGGAAATCCCATAAGATATAATAATAAAAGCGTTCTTCTTTTTTTTATCTACAAATTTATTTTCTCTCTTCTGGAGGATTAGTTGAATTACTAAACTTGTTAAAAACAAAAGCACAACCATACTACAAATATAGATGATTGTAAGTATAGAGCTCCAAATTGTTGTATCCCAAAAAATAATATTGTTTAGATGTGCTATCATTTCTCTTATTCCCAATTATAATACTGATTATTTGAAAAAAATTTTTTGATAATTCATTAAAAAAAACTTGAAAAAAAAATGAGAAAAAGAGATGCAAAAGCATCTCAAAATTATCTTACAGGAACTTTCTGTCGTTTCTTACGAACAACCACAGAAACAACCACTATAATTGTTATTATGATAAGTAATCCACCACCAAAGATTACGCCAGAAATTGTCGTAGACAGAGTAATATCTACATTCTCTACAAAACTCCAAGTACTAACTAAACCTTCATCATCAAAGGCTCTAGCACGGAAATAATAAGTTCCACTGCCTAAACCAAATACCATTTTACTTGGTTTAGTGGTAACCCATGATTTTAGAGTTGTTGTAAAAGTAAGAGAATCACTCACTTCTAGTTCATAATGATCGATTGCAATATCATCTGTAGCATTCCATTTAACGGTAAAAACACCTGTAAATTTAGTATCGCCTAAATCTTCGATAATTGGCTTTGTTGGTTGTAAATTATAAATACATTCGATGCTTAAATCATAGATGTATGGACTTCGATAGGTTTCACCTTGAAGGATAGCTCGCCATCTTAAATCATTGCCTGGATTAGTAAAAGTGTGTCCAATTCCTAATGTCACTGTTTCCCAATGCACGCCACCATCAGCACTCATTTGAAATTCAATATTAGTACCTGGTTGGATGAAAACATTAGCATCAAGAACTGCTTCTTTAATCATTCCTTCGACTGATTTGATAGTTTTTGATTCAGCTATAGAAATACCAACATCGTAAGTATCTCCCATGCTTTCATAATGTCTTAAGATTGAAAGTCCACTTTGATTCACATAATATGTATAGTCTCCATGAGTTTTTACTTGCATACCACCAGTTAATTCTGAAACTTGACTAATTGGTGTTAATGAATAGATATTGGTTGCATCATACATTGTCAAGCCATCTATTTTGTCAGCTGTTAACATATATTGTCCAAAACCAACTACTCCTTGACAATACGATGTTGAAGGTGAGTTACAATATAAAATATTAATTGGGTCTTTAATATCAAAGGTAATTGTCCAATAAATATTTGCTGTGTAAGCAACTTCACCATCAACAAATATATCATTCATAAAAGTTACAACTGAATAGGCATCAGTGACTGCTAAGTTTGAGGGATCTCTCGCTGAAATAGTGTAAATTGCTGGAGCTGAAATACCGGCATTATCAACCGCAAAGATGTGTCGTCCTTGACCCCAAAGAGCGGAAATATTAGTTCCAATTATCAGTTCATCTTTTGCATCAGTTAAGTCTGTTGTTGCTGGGAAGGATATATCAAACAATACAACAGAACCACCACCCCATGACATGTAAAGTTCATGTCCCAGAGCAAAACAATCTGTCACTCCTGGTGATAATAATGTAACAGTAGTTAAATGTCGAATGTTTTCTGGATTTGAAATATCAAAAATAACAATATTTTGAGTGTCAATCAGATAAGCATATTGTCCATCTACATCCAACCTTTTGAATGAGAGCCCTCCTTGGAACCATCGATCAAGAAGCACGGGAGCTTCAGGATAACGAACATCTAATGTGTAAAAACCATCTGGACCACCTGCAATGTACGCAATATTACCTTGTATTTGGACATCCCAAGCTTGATAATCATCGAAAACGTTAATGAAATTTGCTCTATTTAAGTTTGTAACTCCTGAGCTTGCACCTAATTCGAAGAGATAAATATTCGATTCTGTTGCAGCACCAACAATACCGCCATATAAAGCTACATCGTAGGTATAACCTGCTCCTATACCCATGACTCTTACTGGATGATAAGGATTAACTACATCAAGTATTGTGATTCCTGCTATACCGTCTGCAATAATGAGAGAATTTCCTTGTTTTGCTAATCTTCGACAATAACCATCTGTATCATAAGCACCGATAATTTCTGGTTGTGTTGGATCAAAAACATCAACAACAAAAATACCTTCATACCCAGCTGCAACATAAGCATATCTACCATCAACGATTACATCTGTTGCGTTTCCGGTGATTGCTACATGACCAACAGTTGGAGTATTTGGAATATTCGTAACATTTACTATGTATAATCCTTCAGTGCTAGCAGCGATATATGCTAATCGTCCTTCCACTGTTAAGCCTAATCCTAATGTTTCTGGAAAGGTACTATAGAATGGAAATGATACTAGTGCAGGATTTTTTGCATCATAACATGCCAATGAACTAGCTCCAGTTCCATTATAATTAATATAATAAACATATCTTCCTTCACTTTCAATATCAGTTATGATACCATTACTTGGAATTACATATGAATATTGAAGCGCAATAAATGTTGGATCTGAAACATTGTAAGTTCCAAATAAATTGCCTGATGTATGATATTGTCCCGTATAGAGGAATATACCATCAGTATCTAAAGCAGAACCTGAACGATAAAGAAGAGAAGTATCTATTGTGAAAATATTTGTTGGATCAGCACAACTAAAAGTCATTATTTGGTCAGAACCCAATACTGGATTATCAAATAAGGCATAACCTATTCGTCCATTAATTTCTAACTCAGTAACTGGAACAGCTGTTGGAATATTATCTAAAGGATTAAAAGTGAAATTTCTACCTTCACTAACATATCCTTGACCCCAGCCAAAAACAGTTGATTCAGGGTTTTTCTCATAAGTAGTAGTAGTAAAATCCTCATGATAGAAATCGGTACCAGTAACTGAAATATTTGTTGAAGGTTCTGTTAAACCGATAACTAGCGTTGTTGTTATTGGGATAACTAAAATAATTAAACTAATTGTTATTATAGTGTTCAACCTTTTAAGATTCAATCTTATTCCCTCAATAAAATAATAATAAAAAGTGGTAAGATATTGTTCAAAAAGGTATCTTTTGAAGAAATCAAAAGAATATTAACTAAAAAGAGCTAATGCTGGAATAAATACAATATTAGTATGCATCTTAAAAGTAAATTAGAATCGTTAATCCTTTGCACAAATTTCATTTAAAAAGTAGCTTTTTCTTTTACCGAAAGAATTAAGAAGTGCTATTAATTGTGAAAAGACTAGATTAGAGTATTCCTAACTATTTCCCAATTCTCAAGTTGAATTACTTCATCTGTGCAGAAAAATAACTTCTATTTTTTATTACGTATAAGTAGGTTGAAGTATAAAATGAATAACAAAACAAAGAAAAGTTTAGGTATAATTGCAGATTCTACCTGTGATATTAATCCGGATTTTGCTAAGAAGTATGATATTCGTCAAATCCCATTAAAAATCATTTTTGGAGATGAAGTTAAACAACAAAACATTGACATTACTAATGAAGAATTCTATCAAAGGCTTCTTGATGGTGAGATGCCTACTACAGGTGCTCCTTCACCTAAAGCAGTCAAAGAAGTAATTGATGGAGCATTAGCTGATTTTGACGAAGTGATAATTTTTTCTGTTGGTGATAAATTAAGTGCCACTTATTCTACTATAATGATGGTTGTCAAACAGTTTTTTGATGAACGTGTGACTGTAATCAACACTAACACTTTGTCAATAACAATGAGTTTACTCATTCTTCCAGCAGCTAGAATGTTAGAAAAAGGCGCTACAAAACAGGAAATATTGGATTATGTTAATACAATAATACCTCATACCCAAGTTTTTGGTGGAGCTAATACTCTTAAGTATTTACATAAAGGCGGTCGCTTAAGTAAAGCGTCATATCTTATTGGTTCGGTTTTACATTTGAAACCAATGATTACTGTTGATAATGGCTTAATAGCTTCACCAGGAAAAATTCGAAGTATAGAAGCATTAATAGATCATATGAAAAATATTAACTATCGTATTGCTGATTATCATCTTACAGAAACAGTGATTGTTGGTCACTGTGCAAACCCTGAAGCAGCAGAAATAGTAGTTAATCATCTCAAAAGTCTTGAAAAAGCTCCAAAAGAAGTTCTTCTCTGGGATATTGGACCAGTTATTGGTTCTCATCTTGGACCCGGTACAATTGGTATTGTTTGGGTTGGTGATTTCCATGATGAATGGGTAAAAACCAAGATTGATCTCCGGTTCTGGAAAAAGACAAAGGAAGATAAACCCGTAGAAGAGTCAACTAAATAAGATTGATGTTTTCATACTATCAATCTCTTCTTTTTTCGTCGAAAAGCTAATATTTGCTAATATCTTTTACTAGTTAATTTCAATCTATTATTTCAATGAATTATAGTAACTATTTCCAAGAGATTGGTAACTATGAGTAAAGATGATAAGAGTACGAAAATTTATGATGTTTGTATAGTTGGAGCTGGTCCTGCAGGAGGTCCATGTGCTTATTATTTGGCTAAAAAGGGCTATAATGTTCTACTTTTAGATAAAAAGAAATTTCCTCGAGATAAGGTTTGTGGTGATGCTTTCCCACAACGAGCTCAAGAACACCTGAGAGAGATGGGTGTTCTACAAGAAATTATTGCAGAAAACAAAGGTCGTTGGGCAGCTCTTGGTGGTTTAGTTAGTCCTAGTGGTATAGAGTACTATGGTGATTCAAGCAAGGATGTTGGTGATGGTCATTTAGTGATTGCTATTAAAAGACGTATCTTAGATGATAAAGTTGTTAAGAAAGCTGTTTCTGTTGGGGTAAATCTAGTAGAGAATTTTAATGTTGAAGAAATAGTTTTTAGCAAAGAAACAAAAACTTGGACCGTTTCAAGTGCTGATAATATAAAGAAATATAATGCTAAAATTCTCGTTTTAGCTGATGGTGCATCATCTAGATTAGCACGAAAATTGGGTTTAGTTAAAACTCCCCCTCAAGCTACTTGTAGTAGTGTCTATATTGAGGTAGGAAGTCATGAATTTAAGCAAGATGGTGTCTGTTATTATCCCAAACGATTAGTACCAGGATATTGTGCCTTATTCAAAGAAGCAGATGGCGATTTAGTTTATTGTTGTTATATTATTCCTGGAGGAAAAGCAACTACAGGTGATTTGGTTGAATTACACCATTCCTTCATTAAAGATGATCCTTTTATGAGTAAAGCTGTTGGTTCAAATGCCAAAATGGAGAAAATGAAAGCTGCTCCAATTAGATTTGGCGGTATCAAACAAAGCTATTCTGATAATTTGCTAATAATTGGTGATGCAGCTGGGCATATTGATCCACTCACAGGTGAAGGATTACAATATGCAATGGATGGGGCTAAAATTGCTGCTGATACTATTGATGAAGCTTTCAAGAAAAACAAATTCAATAAAATATTCTTGAAGCGATACCATAATCGCTGGATGAGAGCTTTTGGTCGGGATTTCAAATGGTCATTAAAAATGGCACTATACCTAGCTAATCATCCTATTTTCTTAGACGCATTCGCATCACTAAGTAATAAGAAAGGGGATATCTTCATGATTAAATGGGGTGAGATCATGACAGGTTCTAAAAGAAAGATTAATTTCTTTTTACCTAATTTAGCTTTTCCGTTATTATTTGAAGTTATGCGATTAAGGAGAAAAAAGAGACAATAGAGTCAATTTTTATATTTACTCAAATCGTAATACGATTAAAAACCATTAAATAGCAAATTGCTCGATTCACTCTCGATACAAATGACTAAGAGTAAGGAAATAGAAGCTAATGATTCAATCGAGCAATCTTTGTTAGAAACTGGTGAGCTCAATGAATCTCCAAAGAAAGCGATGCATGAACGAACATTCTGGGATAGGATTCCCCGATATCGCTGGTGGGTTACTCCACTAAATATACTATTAATTTGTATCTTTCTTATCATAATTGATATTGCTACACCACCAAATACTTCCTTTTGGCGGATTGATTGGGCTTGGTGGCCAATTGGGGGATTAATATTTGCCTATCTTGTGAGTTTTATACTCATTAAACGCCCTTCTATCGCTTGGATTGTAGGACCGATTTTAATGGTTGGTACAAGTGGATTGCTATTAGCTATTGATCTTGTTTTTCCACCAAATGATGGTCTTCTTCATACAGACTGGGCTGTCATACCTATTGCTGCATTGTTAACTTTTGGTGTTTTGATTCCTATTGTAACTAAACTTGGACGGAAACAAGAAAAACCAATTCTAAAATTCAGAAAAGCTGTTTCCGAAATGGAAAAACAAGAAGATCAAAACAAGTTAGAATAGTCAATTTGTTGTAAGGTGAAAATTATGGTCGATAAAGTGTTGGAACAAAAAGCTACTCTTAAAGAGATTATTAAGAACATTTTTTCTCCTTACAAAGAAATGCTCTCTTGGTTAAATTCCTTCACAATTAATTTTATAAGAAGAGAAGCAAATTCATCTATTTCATCATCATTACCAGTTGAATCTTTTCTAGCCTTAATTGATAATTTAGCACCTGAGAAAATAGAAAGAAACGCTCGTGATAATGCTGGACCATTTTTTTACAAAGGCAATGAAATTGGGATATTATTAACACATGGTTTTTCGTCAGCTGCTCAAGAAATGCAAGGTTTAGCAAAAACATTACATGAGGAAAAAGGATATACAACCTTCAGTGTGCTTCTTGCAGGACATGGAACCAGCCCTGGAGATTTAGCTCAAACAGATATGGTAGATTGGTATAAATCAGTTTATAAAGGATATACATTTCTAAAATCATTTTGTTCAAAAATTATCTTAATAGGTCACAGTATGGGTGGAACATTATCTTTGATTTTAGCTGCTAATAAACCAGTAGATGGCATTGTATCACTATGCACTCCAATTAAAGTTGAATACTTTATGCAAGATTATTTGTTTTTAGTATCTGATCTTTTGAAATATTTTCCAAGGAAGAAAAATGAAATTGAGATTATGGATGAAAATAACCTCATAAATTATCGTGTTTCAGCGCTAAAAGCTGTTGAGCACCTTCTTGATTTAATGGAAATTGCTCGAGAGGAAATTAGAAATGTTACAGCCCCTATTTTTACTATTACCGCTGGTCATGATGAACGAGTTCCTTTATACAACGCTGAAAAAATACATCAATTAGTTAAAAGTAAAATCAAACAAGATTATTTTGCTGAAGACTCTCCTCATACAATTTTATTTGGTCCTGAAAAAGATGATATCACAAGTAGAATCATCAACTTTATTGATTCTATTTTGTGATATAAACCTCAAATTAATTCATTTTCTTTATAATAATTCCTTCGTAGGGTCTCAATGATATATTAGAGCTAGTTAGTTTCTTGTCAGTTGTTAAATCGATAGTTGAGAATATTTGTTTTCCTTTCAAATTACCCAATTCTATGTTTATTATTTTGGAATCAAAGTTTAATATAATCATACTTGTTTCATCATTTGTTTTTCTTTCAAAAATAAGGTACTTACCATCATCACTTTTCTTCAAAATTATTGAGCCAATTTGTAATGATTCATTATTTTTCCTTACTCTTATCAATTGTTTATAGAAGTCTAACATTGAGTAAGGAGTGTTTTTTTGGTACTCAACATTATGTAATTCAACTGTTGAACCTACAGGTAACCATGGTTCAATATTGGGGTCAGCTGAGAAACCAGCGTTTATTGGTGAATTATTCCATTGCATAGGTGTTCGACAGCCATCTCGACCATATAACCACCCAACAGGAATGCCAAAAACCCAATGGTTTGAAATTGGATCTTTTTGCTTCTTCTTTGGAACCTTTACTTGAGGTATACCAATCTCTTCACCGTAATAAATAAATGGAGTTCCTCTAGCTGTTAGCAGTAGTAATGTAAGTAATCTAGCTTTTTCCTCATTATTACCAATCCTTGATATCATCCTTTTAGCATCATGATTAGAGAAAACGTTACAAGGCCAATAAGGTTCTGGAAGAAGTTTTTCAGTTTCCATTAATACCCGATAAAATGCTTTAGCTGAGAATTTTTGTTCTCCAAATTGGAAATTAAAAAGAGTATTTAATCCATTATTATTACCATAAAGTGATCTGTACAATTTTGGACCACCAGTTGCTTCACCCACTAACATTCTAACAGGTTTATATTCATCAATAATTTTGCTTAGTTTGATACAAATCTCTTCAGTTTCAGGTAAGAATTGAGTATATTTAGGACTTTGCAATAATGAATCAAGTGATTCACTTGTAGGGAATAATTGTTTACTTTTTGGATTATCTCTAAATTCCTTATCCTCAAATAAGGTATGAATTATATCTAGTCGATATCCATCTACTCCTTTGTCTAACCAGAATCGAATATAATTAAACATAACTTCCTGTACTCTAGGATTTCTCCAATTTAGATCTGGTTGGCATTTAAGAAACTGATGCAAATAAAATTGCTGTCGCTCTTCACTCCATTCCCAAGCTGATCCACCTATTAGTGCTCGCCAATTATTTGGTGCTTTTATGCCTTCCTTTCCTTTACCATCCAACCAGACATACCAATCGTGTTTATCATTGATTTTATCTAGTTTTGATTTTAAAAACCAGGGATGTTTATTGGATGTATGATTCAAAACCATATCAAGTATAATTTTGACATCATTTTCATGAGCTATTTTAAGTAACTCATCGAAATCTTTCATAGTACCATAATCAGGATTAATACTACCAAAATCAGTAATATCGTATCCGAAATCATCTTGTGGAGAAGGATAAAAAGGTGAAAACCAGATCGCATCGATTCCAAGTTCTATAAGATAGTCAAATTTGTTAATTATACCTCTTAAGTCACCAATGCCATTATTTGTGCTATCATAAAATGATCTTGGATAAATTTGATAGAATACTGCTTTCTGCCACCATTCAAATTGTTCTGACATAATTCTTATTCATTGTTACAATCAAATAATAATCTTTCTTGAGTGGTAATTAATGGTCTTCATTATCAGTTTTTTTCAAAGTTTTTTCTAATTTATCGAGATATTTATCATGTGGTAATTTTTCCTTATTTGCTTCCCATCGAAGGTATTTTTCATCCTCTTCAACTATAGCTTTACCTTTACTATAACCTGTAATTACAAAAATGATCAAGAGTAATGAACCAAAGCCAGCTGATAATCCAATTGTTAAACTAATCATCGTTTTTCTCAATAACCAATCTCTTTCTTCTAATGTTAATAAAGCATCTATTTCATTAATTTCTACTGAAAAATCAGCTTTTAATGAATTAAATGAGATTATTATATAATTTACTGGTATATAGAAATAAGATGAATACCATTTCTTCGAAATTATTTTTTCATCAGTTAAATCATCAATAATTGCACATTCTAGTGTTCTACCAGTTTTGACAATTTTGAAACAAGCTGAACCGTTAGTTGATAGTATATTATATTCTTGAATATTTTTGGAACTAATTGCACTTTTACGAACGCTAAGTTGAGCTTCTTGTCTATATGTTAGAATTTCAGCTAATGTATTTATAATATAGGATTTGTGGTATTGTCCATCAAATCCAAAATAAGAACCTAATTCAATATTAAAAGATCCTTCAATTTTCTCTATTTGATATTGATAGTCAAAATGAATTTCTAGAAATAAATCTGTACAATTACCTCCAAATTTATCAAAATCTAATCCATAACTCTCATAGACGAAACTTAGTGTATCTTCTAAATAACCAAATTCAATTCCTGAGTCAGTTTTATTACTCCAAATTGTTGATTGATTAGAAAATATCTCAAAATCAGTAAAATTAGTCAAACGTATTTCTTCTTTTGATAACTTAAGGTTCTTTGCTTTATCGATATTACCAGTTACTTGTTTTATCATTAAATAATTAATAGATAAGAGAAGAATTATTACAAAAAAAGGCAATCCTTTTCTATTCATATTCACTCTACTCCTCAACATCATAAAACCAAAATCAAAAATTTTTTCTAACTCCTAAAAGAAAATAATACCACTTCTTTAATTAAGATAGCTAAATCTCTTGACTATTTTTCAATAAATTTTCAATCAAATTAAAAACATAATCTGAAACTTCTTCTTTGTATTTTTCCCTTGTTTTTGCTTTAGCCAAATATTTCCAATGATTACTAGATGAATTTGTCGCCAAAGCAATAAATACTAAACCAATTTCCTTGTTAGATTTTAGATCTGAAGGAGGGGCAATACCTGATATCGCTATAGCAATAGTGACTTTAGTTTTATTCAACAAATTTAAGGCCAATTCTTCAACCACTTCAGCAGAAACCGAGCCATATTTTTCTAGTGTTTCAATTTTGAGGTTTAAATCACGAATTTTTGCTTCATTGCTATAAACTATAAACCCACTTTTGAATACCTTGGAGCTTCCAGAAATATTTGTTACTCTATTAGCAATATACCCACCAGTGCAGCTTTCAGCAATTGCAATAGTTTCTTTATTTTTCGCTAATAGATTAATTAATTCAGTATCTGTTTTCAAAGGTATCAACTTAATATACTTAAGATTATTTTATTAATAATTGTTCTTTCTCGCACATTTGAAAAAATTTACTTATATCATTAAGACTAGCGTTAATGCTTTTATAGTATATATTACAATTTCATATAATTGGATTGAATTCGAGGCTATTTCCAAATGACTGATAATCAAATAGATGATGGTAGGCAAATTTCTAAGAATCAACTATTTCAAGTTTTTTTGAAAACAGGCCGCAAGAGAGTTGCTTTATCTATCATTTGTGGTACTATTATTTTTCTAACTATGACAAGTTTGGTCATGGCAGTTTACAATTATAGATTTGCCACCATGATAAAATATCAAGATGAAATCTATAATTGGTTTAATGACGACTATGTGAGTGTTGGTTCAATAAAAAAGACTGTGAAGTCATTTGATAATTTTAGTGATACTTTTTTTGGTGAATTAAATGATGAATTTTCAAATATGATAACAGATTTATATCCAACTATTGGTTTTCAAAATACTAGCTTTCTGATTAGTGGCCAGTTTTATGAATATGTTGGTTTACCTGAGCCTCTTTATCACAGTATTTCTACTCTGGATAATCGTAGCTATGAAATTTATTCACATTGCTTGATAGAAGGACGATTGCCTAACAATTATTCTGAACTATTAGTATATAGTAACCCTGATGAAGATTTGAATGTAAATGATACCTTAACATTATATGCTGTAAGCGATTCTCATACTCAAGATTATAATTTCACAATAGTTGGAATATTAGGCAATTTCGATGAAAACTTAGAAAATTATTCAGTTTCACGTGATGTATTTGATTATCAATTTAGGGATATCCCTATTCAACCAATCAATTATAACACCTTTCTAACAAATAATACTTTATTTGGAGGATTATTACGTAATTTAACTTATTATAATGGATATATCTCCTATTTGCTTGATGTTGATTTCAATTGTCGATCATTTAGATTAAATAAAGTTGAACAATATGTCAGCTTAATTCCTGGTTCTAATGAGCTTGTTATCTCACCTACAATAAATGCTCCTGTTGAACTTTGTTATGATTTGAGATCTTTTCTATTATATTTCAATGATCTTTGGGTTATAGAGACAACAAAAATTTTAGCTATAAATGCTCCATTAGTGTTTATTTTAGGATTATTAACAGTAGTAACATTAAATATAGGTTCGAGAGAATTAGGCTCTGTTTTCAGAAGAATGAAACTTTATGGATTAAGTTATAACTCGATGCGAGGAATGATTCTTCTAGAAAATATAATTGTCTCTTTTCTAAGTCTAGCTTTAGGTTTTGGTTCAGGTTTTGTTGTAAGTTATCTTGTTACTTATAAAACACCAAATCTACCTGCAAATTTCTATGTTAATTATTTAACTGAACCATTGTTGATAGCCTGTTTAATTGGTTTCACACTTGGATTTTATTTGTTAAGTTTTATTATTCAAAATAGAATAGCAAAATCAACCGCTCGAGAAGCCCACGAAGAATTTCAAAGAAAGCGAGGAAAAATACGTCAGATTTTCTCTACAAATGAATTTAGAATTGTAACTGTTGCAATAATTTTCTCAGCCATTTCAGGGATAATGTATTTAATCTATATTAATACAATTCCTGAAGATGCTCTAACAGCAAATGTTACTTATCTTACTATTGTAATGTTTATGGTAATGATTAGCGCTGCTTTTGTGATAACTTTTGTTTTCTTAATATTAGCTCGATTAATTACCTTATTATGGTCTTTACTAGAAAATCGCATTTGGCCAAATAAACTCAATATCTTTTCATTATCAGTTAAACATCTTTCTGCAAATAGGGACATCTATCAAATTGCAATCCTAAGCACCATGATCTTTGGATTGGTGGTGTTACCTGGAATGGCTATGGATAGATCAATAAATACACACTTGGCTAAAGAAGCTGATATGGCTATTGGCAATTCAAATCTTGCAGTATTAAATTGGATTGATTCTGAAAATGAATTAGATGCTGTTTTAGCAAATATTACTGAAATTGAATATTTTACAGAAGTTGTGTATTATAATATGCATGTAGTAACCGAAGATGAATCATTCAGAATATATATGTTAGGACTGAAAAGTCCCACTAATTTCACGTTAACTATCAATAGTGCCATTCTAAACAGCACTATTCTGACTCTGGATGATATTACTGCATTAGAGAACGATTCTACAGTCCTCTTTAACAAAAAATTTGCGCAACAAAATAATCTTTTGCCAGGTGATGTTTATTCAACAAAGAGATTTGCTCAATATTATGATGATATAATTTTTGCAAATTCATTTGAACTTTTTCCATTATTACCTATCCCAGAACGACCAATTTTCTCAAGTAATTTAGAAGTCTTCTCTATTATTGGTAATAGAGAAACAACCACAGATATTGCTGGATCATTAAATTTAGATGCTGAAGTTGATGTCAATAATGTCAAATTGATAAAAGTTACTAATGAGTCAGCTATTCCAATAGTCCAAGAAAAACTTGATAGTTACAATATAACTACGACATCATTTGATGATATGTATAGCTCATTGTTTGGTGAAGTAGAATCTTTCACAGAAAGTAATCTTTTACTATTTGCAATATTATCAGCATTATCTTTAGTTTTTGTTAGTTACTTCACTGGAACTAGAATCTTCGAAGAACGAGGTAGAATCATAGAATCACTTTATCGTGTAGGTGCTGTTAGGGGTCAATTATTAGGCATATTTACTTTTGAGTATATTGTGATTAATCTGCTACCGCTTATAGTAACAATACTAGCCTCATTACCGCTTTTCAAATACTTGGCGGTTTACACTTTAGGCACTCAAGAAATTTATTATCCCTTCCAACCAGGATTACCATTTTGGGTTTATTTGATAACAATACTATGTGGAATTGCTATATCATTAGTCGGTTGGTTATTAGCAGTCGTACCACTGATATATCGTTACCGACCAGTTAAACAGGAGTGAGAAAGATGATAGACTGTCAAGATGTAATAAAAATATACTCCGATCCTGAAACAAATATTAGAGTAGCTGCCTTGCGTGGCATCGATATGCGAATACGTGATGGTGAATTAATATCAATAATTGGTCCTAGTGGCTCAGGTAAATCAACTCTAATAAAGATTTTAGCTGGCATAGAATCGATATCAAGTGGTATTGTAAATATCGGTAATTTTGAGCTAGGAAAATTAAGTGCAGACCAATTACTAGAATATCGTTTGAAAATGGTGGGATTGGTACATCAATTCCCTGAGCGGACTCTATTTTTATCAGGAACAGTAATGGATAATTTAATGTTCGCTTCTGGATTATTCTCAAAGAATAAATCTGAAAATAAGATTCGTAATAGAACCATACTTAAAAAATTGGACATCCATAATCTCGAAAATCGCAGAGTTGCCCATCTATCAGGTGGTGAAATGATTCGAACTGCATTAGCTTGTATATTAGCTAAAAATGCTCCTCTTCTATTATGTGATGAACCTACAGGTCAACTAGATAGTGAAAATACTGCTCGAGTTAAAGATTTGCTTAGAGAAATTACCCGTGATTATGGTACTACCGTTCTTGTTGTTACTCATGATTTGCGATTTCTCAAAGGTGTTGATCGTACGTGTGAGATTCATAACGGTCGTGTTAGTTCACTCTATGATGCTGATGCTAAACGCACATTTACCAAACAAGACTTTCCATTGAAACTTCAAAGCCAAATAGATTCTTCACAAAGCGCTAGAATTCCAAACGAGATTTATGATATTTTGCAATTAGAGCATACAATAGAATTCCAAATCTCTGAAAACTCTCGGGTTGAAATTGTTAATCCTAAAGGTATTCATCCCAAACCTGTTAAGATTAAGGAACAGAAGAAACTTGTGCATCTAAAAGTCTCTGAATTGGAAAGCAATTATTTCAAGGATAAACCAATTGATATACAATTATCTGATGTCTCTAAAATATATGGTCGACGTAATTTAGAAGTTCACGCTCTTTCAAATGTCAACCTGAAATTTTACCGTGGTGAGCTTGCTTTTATTATCGGACCCAGTGGCTCTGGTAAAACGACTTTGCTGAAATTAATAACAGGCATAGAACCAATATCAAAAGGATCCATTGATGTTTTGGGTCATAAATTAGCTGATATGAATGATGCTGACAGAGCTCGTTTTAGACGACAAAATATTGGCATTGTCTCACAACAAGGTAATTTACATCCCTATATTACTGTTACAGAAAACTTGTTCTTGCGAGATATCCTTTCTGGTAAAAATATCAATTATAAGCTATTCCCACAAAATGAAATTAAAGCTATCTTTGATGCCTTCCAAATAGAACATCGAAAAGAATCTTATCCCTTAGAAATCTCTGGTGGTGAGTTACAACGAGCTTCATTGGCAATTGCTAAATATGGCTCTCCTGGATTATATATCCTTGATGAACCAACAGCAAACATGGATTCTGAATTAGCTGATCAAGTTATCAATCAATTATATAAAATCCATAAACAATTGAATAATACTTTATTAATAACCACTCATGATAGAACTCTAGTTAAGGATGGTACTCGAGTAATTGAATTAAAAGATGGTACTATTAGCAGTGATGGTTTAGCTTATTCTGAAGAAATTGAGGAGTAAAGCACTATTTTCCTCCTCATTGTTTTTTTCTTTTACATAATTCTATGCTTAATATTTATTAATTTACGATGTCACTATCCATTAGTGTTAAAATATGTCCCTCATAAGAATAATAATTGGTTCACTAATTGGAAGCGCAATAAGTGCGGGAGCAGCTATAGGATTGATCTATGGTGGTATCCAAGTTAGTTGGTGGTGAGGGTTAATATTAGCCATCGTTGGAATGATCATAGGTGGTTTTATTGCAGGGTTTATCTCTCGAGATAGATTTCCTGGTATGATTGCTGGTTTCATAACTGGTCTATTCGTTTTTGCTGGTATAGTATTGTTTTTCTGGTTAATTCTTAGAGTTAAATTGTTAGATTGGTACGCTGCAAATTCATCAAATATAGGTCCAACCATAAATGATTTCCTTAATTATTTCGGTATTGATTCACTTTCTAATCTTGGTACTTATCTCACGAATGTCATTACTGATAAATATACAGAATATAGCTCTAATATGGATACTTTGGTACAAGAATATGTACCGAAATTCAGCCTTATTATTGGCGCAATATTTGGTGGAATAGCAATAATAGTAGATACTATTGCAGGACGCATCGGTGGACGTTTGAATAAAATAGATGAAATACTCGGTGAAGATGATTAGTTCATCTTTTCATTTCTTTTTTATCGATAGTTACTTAATTCTTGTATAGTTTTAGTTAACCTTGACTCTTCAGCAGCAAATCCCATGAAATGTGATTCCATCGCACTAAAGATATCTGTGAGGTTAGCTTCTTCTTTTGTTTTTTCACCTAGCATAACTGAAGTAAATGCATTCATAATCCCTTCATCACCACCGCCATGTGCAGCGAGATTTAATCCAACTTTATGAGCGATACGAATTTTTCCGGTTAGGAAATCTGTTACTTCAATTATTTCTTCGCTATTTCTAAAAATACCTCGTATTGTACCTTTGCTTCCAAAAATCCTTAACTCTCGACCTTCATGATCAGACAAACCATGCATTGTTAATGTTGCAGTTGCTCCGCTTGTAAAATTGAATGTCGATATTTGATGATCAGGAACATCATTTCCAGTTTTATAAATACATAAACCAAATTGCCCTTCACGTAATGCTCTCATTATTCCATCATTTGTTAGGTTTGTTGTTATAGTATTTGTTGGAAACATATTCTTATTTTTGATAGCTCGGACATCTTTGTTAAATAAGCCTAGAAATTTTATAACGAATGATGATTTAAGTAATATTTTAGTTAGCCCACGAAAAATCTTTGATTTCGAATAGAGTCCAATTCTTATAACTGGCTCCAAATGTAGATACAATCTTGGTGCAAACCAAGGACATTCCTCAGCTACAGGGCATCCATCAGTGCATCGTATAGGGGAATCTTGTGGCGCATTCTCAGGTTTAAAATGAGATAAATCACCTGATGAGGAAACATCAATTGGTTTTTCGTTTAGTATCCAATGAATAAGATCTAAATCGTGACAAGTTTTTGCTAGAGCAATTGGTGTTGAGGTTGCTTTATTTTTGTACCAACCTCTCACAAAAGAATGACCAAAATGCCAGAAAGAAACATTCTCAGAATGGTCATAATGAATTATATTTCCAATTTCACCAGAGTCAACAATTCCTTTCACTTTTTTCCAAAAATCAGTAAAACGTAAAACATGACAAATTTGGACCAATCGATTTCTTTCTATTGCTAGTTTAGCGATATTTTGACATTCCTCTAATGTTGGAGCTATCGGTTTTTCTAGTACTAAATCATAATCTAATTCTAATGCTTTCATAGCTGGTTGATAATGCATCCTATCAGGTGTGCAAATGAACGCTGTTTGAGCAATTTTTTTAACCTTAGAACTAAGCAATTCCTCCCAACTACTAAATGCTTTATCATCAGGAATTTGGTGAATCTCTTGAAAGATTCTTCTTTTAGTTTCGTTTGGTTCTGCAATAGCAATGAATTTTAATCGGTCAGGATGTTTTTGAGCATACAACCCATAGGAATCTTTTCCTCGAGAACCCGCTCCAATCATTACTGCTGTAATAGGTTTATTGATTATTTCCTTCATTTTAAATCACCAAATCAGAATATAACCCTAAATATTGAGGATTATGTATTATAGTATCAAAAATTTATTGGGAGATAAGGAACAAAAATAATTTTAATTAATATCAGAAGAAGTTCTTTATTGATATATTTGTCAACAAAGTATTTTTTTACTTCAAAAACGCATAAAGTTTTTATTAAATCGGAATTATCAAAACCTATTATGAGAAAATTAGAAGTTCCTTTTGGAAGAAATTTAGCATTTGGGATAGGTGAAATTGCTGATCAACTTGCCTATCAAGGATTTACATTTACTATCTTCACGTTCTATTTTTCTGTGGTTGGTTTAGATGCATTATCAATCACCATTGTTTTTGTCATATGGTCCATTTATAACGCTTTTAACGATCCACTTATCGGTTCAATATCTGATAGAACCCGAACTAGGAAATTCTTTGGTGGCAGAAGACGTCCTTGGATGATTGTTAGTGCAATTCCACTAGCAATAGTTATGTTTCTCCTATTTACACCTCCATGGGTTTCAGGATTTGGTGATATTGGAGTTGGGACAGTTATTTACATGCTGTTCATTATGTGCCTTTTTGATACTGCTTATACAGCATATTCATTAAATCGCACTTCACTTTACCCTGAAATTTTTAGAACTGATAAAGCAAGAGAAGAAGTTGGTGCAGTTAGACGAATAGTTATGGTTATTGCATTACTACTTGCATCAATTTTGCCTACTTTAGTTATCAAAGATATGACTTTGAATGATCATGCTGAATTTCCATTAATTAAATGGCAATATCAATTAACAGGCATAATTTTTGGAGCAATTATACTAATCACAATTCTAATCAATGTTCTTTGGGGGGCAAAAGAACCTCCAGTAGAAGAGATGGAAAAGAAACAACCATTAAAACTTTGGGACTCATTGAAAGTAAGTTTAACAAATAAGAAGTTCGTTCTTTTTGCATTGTGTTCTACAATGAATTGGTATGTTTTTAGCTTAATTCCAACTATCATGGCAATTTATGTAAAATATGTTGTCGATACAGGTACTGATTGGTTATGGTTAGCTCTCGATTCATTAGGCGAATTACGTGTCAGTATACCACTTGTTGTAGCCTTCTTAATGTCAATAGTCGGTGTTCTTTTCTGGTCTTTCATCGATAGCAAAGTAGGAAGTAAAATTGGTTTTATACTTTCAATGTCTTGGTGGGCTCTTGTTCTAATTCCATTGATCTTCATTAATTCGTATCTTGGGATTATAATTTTAATGGCTTTAAATGGCATAGGTCTGGGTGGTTCGCCATACTTCATTGATAGACATATTTCTAATATCACTGATGATGATGAGGTTCGAACAGGACAACGTAGAGAAGGTTCTTACTACGGTGTTCATGCTTTATTTGTTCGGTTATCAACAATCTTATCCATTGGAACAATAGCTATTGTCCTATCAACAAATGGTTGGTATGTCTTTGATCCTACTGTAGTAACAGATCAACTTGTTTTTGGACTGAAATCTTTAATGTCACTGTTCCCCGCTGGCGCATTAATCATTGCTATAATAATCCTGATTTTCTTCCCTCTGGGTCGAAAAGAGGTTCAAAAATTACAAGAGAGTTTTAAGGCTAAATCATCAAGTAGTGAAATAACTAAAACTGAAGAAAAATTAGAAGAAGCTTAATCGATTAAGCTTCTATTGTTTTTTATTATCATTTCTTTTTTATTTACTCTATTTTAATTTCATCTAAACCATAACTGTTACGTAGTCTTTCTCTACATAAACCAATGAATCTTGTTATTGGACCACCATCATTAGTAGTATGGTCTATAGCTACAGTTATCCAAAGATAATCTCGTGGTTCAATACGACTAGTGTCATATTCACCATTTTCATCTTTGACATACCCTGGCTTCTTTTCTATGCCACCAACATTTAACGCTAAATTTTCTATTGCTATTGGAACAGATGTTCCTCCACCTTCTGCATACATCCCTACGGAGGTTATTCCTACGGTACCATCGTATTGTCTTCGAAGAAAGGGATTTCTAAACATGAGAGTAAAAAGGATTTTACGGAGGAATCTTGGTATTTTTAATAATAAATCCTGAGATGATCCACCTTCTTTTTCTTTATCCACCATACTGTCATCTTGTATTTTTTGAGCCCCTCTTATTTCATTAGTTATATCTAGTATTGACTTTTTGTCAGCTTTACGTATCATAACCATGGTTGGCATTTTTACCCCTTTTACAACTCGTTCGACTAAAAATGATACATCAACATCCTCAAAAACAACCATCTTTCTTCGGCGCCACTTTATAGCTTGCATATAGGGGTGCTCAGCGACAGTCTTAGCAAAAATGTATGTTATGTAAGCAGAAAATGAAATATCTATACCATTCTCCTTTAACTCCTTAATTTTCTTTAGGGGTTCAGTAACATCAATTTCCCCTAAAGCATAAACCCTCATAGCTTTTTTACCTAAAGTTATGAAATCTTCAACAATGTCTCTATTTTTAGAGAATGGAATTGTATAATAATTTCCATACTTTGATTTCTTCATTTGTCTTTTTTCTGTCATAATTAGATGTTTAATTATAAATCTAACATAAATATTGTGGTAAGTTATTTGATAAAAACTAGTTTCATATTTTTGTTTAACAATTATATAAATAATTATTAATTTAAAATGAATTCAATTGCTATTGTGATACTTTTGAGTGGATCTAATAACAGAACTTTAATTATAATCATTTTAGCAGTAATGCTTTTTTTTGCCACTTTTATCACATTAGGGTTACTTTCAGATGATTTACCAATAGTTATCACTCGTAATGATGATTTTTTGAATATAACAGATTTAGGATCGGGAACAATTGATGATCCTTTTATAATACAGAATAGAAAGATAACAACAACACTTGAATATGGTATTCTTATTCAAGATACATCAGTTTTTTTTATTATCCGTAATTGTTATGTTTCAGCTAAAATTGCTTGCTTAAATATCGTTAATGCTGCCCCCAATACTGCTATTGTCGAGGACTGCTTCTTTTATGATAATGATTTTTATGGCATGGCAATTCTCATTTGTCCAGGAATAATAATAAGAAATAATGAAATGGCTGATGTTCATGATGGTATTGGTGTAGGTTCTTCCGATAATTGCTTGATAACTGATAATGTTTGCATTAACACTTATTTTGACATTACAATTGCTCAATCTGAAGATGCTATTATTCAAAATAATTATATCGATAATGGTAATGGAATTATAGTTTCAAATTGTGATAATTGTTTAGTTATTAATAATGTTTTACGAGGACTTTCTGTTTACTCATCTTACGCTACTACAATAGCTAATAATACAATTATTGAAACTCAAGCTTATTCGTATAGAGGTTTTAGTCCAATAATCTATGTTAGAGATTCGCTTAATACCACTTTTGAAGATAATATAGTAAAGGGTTATCAATCGCGAACGGTTCTAGAGCAATCACTAAATACAACCCTGATTGACAATATCTTTATTGATGCTGCAATAACTATTAATGAATATTTTTTGGATTATTTGTTATCGTATATAATTCAAAATAGCACCTTAAATTCCAAAGATATTCTATTACTAAAAAATAAAAATAATTTAACAATAGATAATGATCAAACAATTGGTCAACTCATTATGATTAATTGCTCAAATATTGATTTATATGATTTATCTTTCAATAGTATAGCATTAGGTTTGGAATTATATTATTGTTCTAACATAAGTATCAATCAAGGTAATTTTGACGCCATTAGTTGGGTGGGATTATTCGTTCAATTTTCTTCGCAAATTACAATTAATCATAATTCATTTACTAACTGTGATTATGCTATTGATTTATTCATTACTGATAATAGTACTTTAACAGACAATTTATTGATTGATTGTATAATTGGTTTCAACTTAGAGTTAGGAACAAAAAATACTATTCTAGCTAATAATACATTCACAGGTTCTTTGATGGTTGGGCTAAATTTCTTTAGTGCTGAAAATAATACTGTGATAGGTAATTATATTTCCAATGCTAGACATGGATTGATAATTACTGACTCGTCGGATTTTATTATTGAAAATAATACTTTTATGAATAACAAAGTTGGATTGTTATTTTGGACATCTACGGATTGTTTGGTATTATCCAATAATTTTCTAACTAATTATTATTCAGCTATTGAATTAGAATATTCGGAAAATTTCATTATATTAAATAATACAATTAAGGAAAATGGTTTTGGGATAAAAGTAACTTTTCTAGATAATAGCATAATACGATTTAATCATTTTGAGCTTAACACAAATTATAGCTTATATATGAATGATTATTCAGAGAATAATACAATTTATCAAAATAATTTCATAGATAATTATATTGCACCAACGTTATTCTCTCAAGCGATAGACAACGGAATTAATAATCTATTCTATGATGTAAATACAAACACAGGTAATTTTTGGTCTAATTGGATTTCAAGCTTTTACTCAATAGATGGTGTAGCTAATAATATTGATATTTATCCTTTAGTAAATCCCATTGAAATAAAATAAGTCTTTAAAAATTCATCACATTTATGAATAAGAAAAGCTTGATTAAATCTATGAATGTGATAAAATCAAAACAAATCATCTATTTTCTATTAATCATCTTTTCAATTATTAGTTTATCAATAACACATAATTCGATATATTCACTATCAATAGATTCAATCTCTACAAATTATACCTATGATCCTAAATATACGGAGCAAAATCCATTGCGTGGCTTTATGCCTTATATCGGATCTTATGCTACTTTCCCTTACTCTCTCGAGTTCTTCTACATCCCCCTATCTGATTTAATGGATGATTTTGATTCATATACTTTTAATGCTGTATTAGAACCAAATCTTAATGCCATTTATTCTCGAAATCACCAAACAATCTTTCGAGTCTATTTGGATTATCCGGATGAACCAAGTGGTGTTCCTGATTTTCTAGCTAATGGCTTAACTTTTCATTCATATTCAGATTATGGCGGTGGATTAAGTCCTGATTATACTAATGAAACTTTAATTTCTACTCTTGAAGATTTCATAGCTGAATTAGGTTCTAATTATGATGGAGATATTCGTATAGGTTTTCTTGAGGTGGGTTTACTTGGTTTTTGGGGAGAATGGCATACCTATCCCCATGATGAATGGTTTCCCGATGTAACTATTCAAAATCGTATATTACATGCTTTTGATAATGCTTTCAATAAAACAAAAATACTCGTTCGTTATCCAAAAGGTGATAGCCCAAATCTTCCAATAGGTTATCATGATGATTCGTTCTGTTATGAAACGATAGGTTCAGATGATTGGGAATTCATCAATTTACTAGCTGATGCAGGTGAATCTGAGAAATGGAAGGAAGAACCAATTGGAGGAGAGATTTATCCCAATCTTCAAAATAATCTTTGGGATAGAATTCCACCATTATCAGCCCAAGATTATGAGGACTGTGTTAATTTAACACACGCATCTTGGTTATTGAATCACGATTTGTTCGATAATTCGTTTAACGATAATCAATTAACAAGAGCAAAAGAAGGAGCATTAATGCTAGGTTATCAGTTTTATTTAAAATCAGCTAATGCAGTTAGAAATGAAAGTGCAATAAATCTTGTTGTTAAATTAGAAAATAAAGGCATAGCTCCATTCTACTATGATTTATCACTTAGAGTACAATATGATTACTCTTATACAGCTTATGAAAATTATACTACGGAAAGCTTGATTGATAATCTATTACCTAATGAATTAATTACTATCAATTTTAATTTACCAATAATTGAATCATTAAATGAAAGCAATGTTTCATTCTACCTTGAAAGTCAATATGTTATTCAACCGATTTTCTTTACTGATTTTGAAGTAAATTCTGATGGTTCAATAGATTTAATTCCAATAATAACTCCTTCGACTGATGATTTGACACTAACAAAATTAGTTGGTATTTTTATTTTTAATTATGGTATCATTACAATTATTATAAAAAAGAAAAGAAAAAAAGATGGATTCAAGAACAATTAATCCTTGTTCTCAATTTTTTTAGTTAATATTTTCTTGCTTCTTGATCCTTCTAATTTCTGGATTTTATTTTCCAAATCTAATAATTGTTGTTCAAATAATTGATAATCTTCCTCGTTTGCAAAAATAACTTCGCGGTGAGAAAGCTCATCTTCAATAATGTTGATTATAACAAGTCTCTGTGCTAGTTCTTTGATTGATGAGAGATTATCACTTACTTCTTCTGCAATATTCTTAGTTGAAGCCTCTTTTACATTTTCTTCAGCAGAATTTAGTACTTTTAGTATATTCTTAAAAGGACTAAATAAAGTGATATTTTTCCCTTGTGTTTTTCTATTTAATTCGGTGTAAATTTCTTTTAATTCATCAATTTGCATATTTTTAATATCCTTATAAGTCAACTTAAAAATGGGTTCAATAACTGATTCAGATTGTTCTTGATCTAAATTGGCTAATTTACGTTCTAATTTGGTCACTTTCTCTTTTAATGCTTGATGTTCAGCTTTCTTCCTATCACGATAAGCTTTTTTTCTCTCGGCATTTGTTTCATATTTTCTTGGGCGACCGCGTGTATTTTTTTCTTTAGACACTTTATTCGACCTTGTTTTCACTAATTATATTGTCTCGGGTCAAAATACTACAAACCTAAATATTAACTTATCCATTCAGAAAAAAAATTCGTTAATATTTAAAAATATAGATCTAATTTACTGATAATACTTTTTTAGCTTCATCTATTTGTAACCTTACTGATAAATCGTATTTATACTTCACAGATGAATCACTTAATTCTATCTCTACACCTTCAATTTTTCTACAAATCTGTTGACAACTAACACCAGCAAAGACTCCCCATGTGGGATCGCACTGAATCCATCCTAAATTTGGTGTAAAATATTCTACCCATGCGTGCCCATCTAATTCATTTGTTTCAGGATCATATATCCACCCATGTATTACTCTTGAAGGAATTCTTGCCCTTCTTAGAAGAGTGACAAAAAGATCACTCATTTCAGAACAATCTCCAATACGATTTTCTAAAGTTTTATCAGCTGTTTCTCGTGTATTATTTCTTTCGTAATCTATTTTTTGATTTACAAACTCAAAGAGAATTCTAACTACATCTTCAGTTTCTTGATATCCTTGAATTGCGGCTTTTACTAATTCTATTATTTTTGGATTATTTATTGACCAATACTTTGACCCTTGTATTAAATCAAATCCTAAAGAGCCTTCTTTTGTTATTGTTTGGTAATTACTGTAATTACCTAATTTAGTTTCATAATTAATGAATTGTTTTTCCAATGAGACTTCCAATTTAATTGCACTAGCTATTTTTTCATGTCCCTCTAATCTATCAATTGTAAATTTTAATCTTGTATTACCGTCCCGGTCCTTTTCCACGTTAGAGCCTTCTGGTACATTGATTAATTTCACTTTTTGGTATTTTGTAGTAGCTGGAAGAGTTAGATCTACTTCAACCTCTGTGCATGGATTTGCAGTTTCATTTGTAATTGAATAATCAAATTCAAGTCGATATTTACTACTATAACCATATTCAATCCTAATTGCTGATGAATTTCTTGTGTGTGAAATGAGGTTTCTTGCTCCTGAGATAGGTATTATTTCAACAGAATTATCGTGCTGTTTAATTTGAGCAAGAACGGATACAAAAAATAATTCTTGATTTTCTATCCAAATCCTGGTTATGTTTTCATTTGGCCAATTTAGAATTTTTGTTGAACCAATTTGCTCAACAATAGAATCATCAATAAGCTGTGTTAATTTGTAAGAATATTTTCCCTTTGATGGAATTGGTTTTCGAAAAAGTATTTGAATTTCTGTTTGTGTATCACTTGCCTTTTTTACTTCAGTATTTAGTTTTCCAAATTTATCTTCTGCTTTAACATTAATTATCGGCAAAGTCGTGATTATTGTTAAACTACTTATTGCATAATTATGTTCATTATAACCTGCAAAGTACTTTTTTACTAAGATCTCGTTAGGAGTAATGTTTAATTCTACTTCTTCTAAATTAGCACTCAATTTTTCACAACTTCAAATTATACTAATTCCGTCAGCTACAAAAATATTTGTAATTTTAAACTAAGTAAATGTTATCAAAATTATTAACAAATCGTCTTTGGATAAAATCCAAAATTTACACTTTTTTGGGATAATCTTTTTTAATTCTAGGGTTATCGTTTTGAAAAATTTATTATTATTAACAGGAGATTAGGACTCATTGGAATCGACAACTATTACTAGTGATAGTAATATCGCAGATAAAACAATGCAACCTGAATTCAAAATTTTTCCTTATAGATGGGTTGTTTTGATTATATTCATGTTTGTAGGAGCTATGACTCAAGTCATTTGGATTACCTTTGGAGGAATAATTGGAGAATCAGCAGCATATTATAGTGTTAGTGAAAACCTCATCTTAATGCTCTCAGTTATATTTATGATAGCATACGTGCCTGTTAATTTCCTAGCTTGCTGGGCAATAGACAAATTAGGTTTAAAATGGGGTACTGGTATTGGCGTAATATTAACAGGTGTTTTTGGCTTTCTCAGAGCAGTTGTTGGAGTTCGATATTGGCTTGTATTTACCTTTCAATTAATGGCTGCTATAGGTCAACCATTTGTTTTAAATTCCTTCACAAAACTTAGTGCAAATTGGTTCCCGGAGAAAGAACGTACTTTAGCAACAGGATTAGGTACAATGGCAATGCTTCTAGGTGTTATAATCGCAATGGCAATTGCTCAACCAATTATTGGAGAAGGACCGAATTATAAGATGGATTTACTCCTATACATATTTGGTGGGATAGCGTTACTATCAATGATTTTATACTTAATTTTTGTAAAGGATAAACCTCCCTCACCAGCAAATGCGTATAGCGATAAAACTAAAGTTTTGGCAATAAAAGGGACATTTTCAATGTTCAAGAAGCGAGATTTCAATTTACTCTTTGTTCTTCTCTTTGTTGGTCTTGGATCTTTCAATGCTATTTCATCTGTACTTGATGTTGTATATGATTATCCTACGGATTCACCTATACCAGGGTTCATAGGAGGAACTATGGTTATTGGTGGAATTATTGGAGCTGTTGTACTATCATCACTTTCTGATAAATTTCAAAAACGAAAAATCTTCATTATTCTGGCAATGTTTGCTGGAGCTATATTAACACCTATACT
>JAEORJ010000346.1 GCA_016840945.1 Candidatus Gerdarchaeota archaeon | reverse complement strand
CTGAATTAACATAACTTAGAAGGAAGTTTCTTACCTTATGAACTATCAAATCAAATTAATTTTTTGTGGGGAGTTTTATTCAGGAAAAAGCAGTTTAATAGCGAGAATGTTGGGTTATGATCCTTTTTTACCAAGAGTGTTTCAAGGGGAAGCTTGTCAGATTCATACTTTTACTCTGCCTTTTGGCCAGATAACATTATTAATGTTTGACGGGCAAACTCAAATTTTAGCTAAAGCAAATGATTCTATGCTGAAAAATTTCTTCATCAAAACTTCTGGAGCTTTCTTTCTCTATGATTTAACAAACCCAGAATCTATAGAAAATCTATTTTGGTGGAATGAAAAGCTAGAACAATTTGTGTCAACGAAAGTAGAGAAATTTCTAGTTGCAACTAAAGCAGATTTACAAGAGAGTGAAATAACTATCCCCAAAAAAGTAATTGAAATAAGTGAAAAACTTGAAACGAAGAATATTATTATAACAAGTTCTAAAACAGGTTTGAATGTTGATGTAGCATTAAATGCAATGGTATATTCAATTTTGAAAAACTCAAATCTTGCTTCTTTATATAAAGTAATTTAAAGATAGCCTTAGTAGATTATTCTTTGAGTTAATTATATATAATAAAAGATACCGTTGTAATTTCAGTAATTAGATTACTGAACAGCTCTAAGATATTAAACAGGTATAGGAGTTATTAAAAAATTGGTTAGCGATACAGCTTTTTATGTCGTAATAGGTGTACTAGGTGCAGTAATAGTTTTGTTCATAGGATTCTTTCTCTATGTACGATCAATGATGCCAACAAAACTATTGGGTGCTATAATGACAACATTACATGCTGCACTGTTTGGATATGAATCAGCATTAATTGAAATGATTGGTCCAAGAGGTTATAGGACACATGTTTTCCCACAAATAGTTGAAACAATGCGTGATATGAGAGATCAATCACCATTATTAGAAAATCTCTTTAAAAGCGAAGAAATTGGTGATGCTCTCAAACAATGGATGAAGATTTTGGGTGAAGCTAAGGTCGTAAAAAATGGTACTGTTGTGCAAAAAGAAGATGGTACCTTTGAAATAACTATCCCCCATTGTATGCTTTGTGATCCAATACACAAAATGATCGGTGATAAGAAAGGAATCTGTCCAATGGCATTGATTCTCTCATCAGCAGGACACATTGCTGATAATACTAAAGAACCAGTAATTGAGTATAGTACTTTTACTCCAACAGGAACAATTACAACAGTAAAATTTGACTAAAGGAATAGCTTTACCCTCAATTACAAAGGAAAAATCAATAAAAAAGAAAGGCGATGAAAGATGGTTCAAATAAAGAATTTCTGGATATTATCAACATCAGGGATACCTTTGTTCCTACTGACAGAAAAGGATACTGAGGAAAATTTGTTAATTGGGGGTTTCTTTTCAGCATTACAAATACTGATAGATAACATAGAACAAAGTCCGTTCAATAAGATCGAATTAGAGAACAGGACTTATTTCTATTATTTTAAGGAGCCAATAATATCAGTTATAGAAGCAGCCATAACAACAGAAGTGGGATCACAAGTTTGTCAAATATTTACTCAGAAATTAGCAAAAGCTTTCTTGGAAATGTTTCCAATAAATGATCAAACAGACATTAAAGCTGATACATCGTATTATGAATCATTCAGAGAACAATACGAAAAAATAACTTCTGAAATTGAAAGTGAACTACAAAAGAGTCATAAAGAGTTTCTTTCGAAATATTTCATAGAAGCAGCAAAAGATCAAAATGTTTTAGGGATAGTAATCTATGATTTGGAAAAGGATGAGATCATCTCGAGAGATACCCCTCCTGATTGTACAGTAACAGATTTCGAGTCATTCGGATCAATGCTCTTTTCATTTCTAGAAAGATTGGGTAAAGAATTGAAAACAGGAAAGATAAATGAAGTACTAATACGTGGACAGAAATATTGGCTCGGAGGATTTAGGAAAGGTTCTCTAGCAGTATTCATGCTCTTTGATCTGAATTATTTCGGAAAAGTTTTGCCTGACTTTGTAAATGCTCCATTGGATAATTATGAAGCAAAATAATCTATCCAAATGGTTGCTTATTTTTTTTAAAAAAATTATTAAGTTGATAGTTTAACAATAGCAAGTTCATCAATTGAAAGGTTTCTTTTACAAACAGGACAAATGTTATTCTTTAAGAGCCAATTTTCAAGCAATTCTTTTTCAGCCATATTGCCACAATAAGGGCAAGCAACTATAATTCTCTCTTTCAATTCAATAGGTAAACCAGAAATCATACTTCGAGTAT
>JAEORJ010000345.1 GCA_016840945.1 Candidatus Gerdarchaeota archaeon | reverse complement strand
TTCCTCTGGACATCCTGGTTTACAATAACCACACCATTGCCAGAACGGTTTGCCTCATTCTTTTTTAATACCACTCACTTTCTGCTCTTCTGCTTCTGTTATTTCTTGTGGTCCATAAACAACTTCTATGATTTGATCAATCTCTTCCTTACGTTCTACTCCTGGAACTGGAATAACATTGTCGAATTGTAAGAGATATTTAATTGTTAAATTAGCATCATTTAATCTTCCACCAGCAAAAGGTTTCATAGCAGTAAAACCTATATCATGTTCTTTAGTCAAAGGTACTAGCTTTTCTGCTGCTTCATTATTTACAAAATTAAAGGGAAAAAGAATGACATCAAATATCCCTGATTTTACTGCTTTCAAAGTTTGTTCAATACAGTGACTTGTGAAACCAATAAAACCAATTTTACCTTGTTCTTTCGCCTCAAGATATGCTTCTAAAGATCCTCCCTCACCTATTGCTGCGTTGTATCTTTCGTCTGTGCTTATGTTATGCATTTCATAAATATCAATAAAATCTGTTTGTAATCGCTCTAGGCTTCGTTCTAAATGCTTGGTAGCTGTTTCTTTATCTGTAACACTGGTGCGAGTGATTAATGTAACATCATCTCTTCTGCCAGCTAAAGCTTTACCAATTCGAATTTCACTTTCACCATAGCCAATTGAAGTATCAATAATATTTATTCCTGAATCTAATGCATACCTAACTAACTCAACAGCATCTTTTTCAGAAGGCCTTTGTAACGGGATACCCCCTATACCTACTCGAGATACTTTTAGATTTGTTCGTCCTAATCTTACTTGCTCCATTTTTTATTTGCCATCCATTTCAATTTTATTTTTATCATTATCAAAACTTAATACTTTATGAGCGTGTTTCAATTGTTCAATAATATCAATATTCTGTGGGCATTTATCTAAACATTCACCACATTCTGAACAAAAAGTAGCATTTTTTCCAGGAGACCAAAATGGTTTTCCAAGATTGTTATAAGCGATTTGAGCATTTTCTTTTTGTCCGTAAACCTCACAATCAATCAATGCTTCAAAAATTGCCGGAATGTTGACTTCATTTGGGCATGGTGTGCAATATCCACAACCAGTGCACTTTAATTCAGCTAATCGTTTCAACTCATTTACTATTATATCATATCTTTGTTCATCTTCTTTTGTTAATCTATTAGGTTTAATAGAAGCATATTTTATGTTTTCATCAACCATCTCAATGCTATTCATACCTGAAAGTGCAAGATGAACATTTGGGTTTCCCCAGACAAACTTGAAAGCTATATCAGCAAAGTTTTTCTTACTCTCAGTTAGTTGCTCCTTCAACGTACCAGTTACTTCGCCTGCCAGCTTTCCCCCCATTAAAGGTCCCATAACTATAGTACCCATACTAAGATTTGCTGCTAAATCAAATAATTCTTCATATGCTCGATCAAAGAAATTATACTGTAGTAACACAACTTCAAACAATAGTGTCTCAAGTAATTCTTTTACATTTTCAGGCGTGTCATGAGATGAAAAACCTATGTATCTTATTTTTCCTTGTTTTTTCGCTAATGAAACATTTTCATATAATCTAAATTTAACATACTTTTCTTCAAAATGTATTTTTCTTAAACCATGAAATAGTAATATATCAATTGTGTTTACATCTAATCTCTCAAGTTGCTCGTTAAGATATTTATCAAAATCACTTGCTTCATTTAAATAAAAAGTTGGGATTTTGGTCATTAAAGTAACTTTCTCTCGATAACCATCTTTGAGGGCTTTACCAACTACATTTTCGCTACCTTCATAGATATATGCTGTATCAATAAAATTTATGCCATTATCAATTGCATGTCTAATTACTCTTATTGCTTCAGCTTCATCAATAATTTCAGAACCAACATTTTCTTTTGGAAGACGCATAGCTCCAAATCCAATTATTGATGTTTTAATTCCTGTTTTTCCTAATATTTTATAATTCATTTTAATTCCCTCATGAATATTTAGTGCGATAAAGTATCATGTGCTTGTTTTAATTGCTCAATTATAGAAATGCCTTGAGGGCATTTAGATTCACATTCACCACATTCGATACAAGCAGTAGCATTCTCTGACATATGGTAATAACCAAGATTTCTATAATTTACTTTAGCTGTTATTGTATTATGAATTCTCCAATTTGCATATTGTTCAAAAATATACGGAATATCAATGCCTTGTTTACATGGCATACAATAGGAACATTGAGAGCAGTACATTTTACATAATTCTTGATACCTCTCACTAATCTCTTTCACTCGTGATAATTCATCTTTTGATAACAGAACATCTTCTGAACAAAGAGCTATATTTTCTGCAACCATTTGTTCTGTGTTCATACCTGAGAATGCTGTGGTTATATTTGGATTGCTCCAAACAAATTTGAAAGCTAAGTCCACAAAATTGGTTCTACCTGGTGTAAGATATCTTTTCAATTCTTCAGGCGGTTCAATTGCTAATCTCCCAGCACCGACTGGTCCCATAACAGATACCCCCATACCTCTTTTGGCAGCATCAGCAATAACTTCTTCCAATTGAGTATCTAATATATTATATTGAACTAACATGACTTCATAATCACCTGAATTTACTATCTCAGCTAAAACATTTGGCGGATCATGAAATGAGAATCCTATATGCCTAATCTTTCCTTCCTTTTTTGCTTGCTTTGCTCGGGAGATTATATCCATTCTTTTAGCTTTCTCCCAAACATGGGATTTCATACCATGTATTAGATAGATATCAATATAATCAGTTTGTAATCTCTTCAATTCCTCATCAAGATATTTTTCAAATAATTCTGGATTGTCAAATTCTGGTAACCAAAATGGGCTTTTTGTTTGAATGATTACTTTTTCTCTATACCCTTCTTGTAATGCTTTTCCTACTACTTCTTCACTATCATCATAGATATAAGCACTGTCAATATAATTAATCCCATTATCAATTGCTTGTCTAATGATTTTGATCGATTCACCTACATTAGTTTCACGATTATTTGGTGATACTATCGGTAACCTCATTGCACCAAAACCTAAAATTGAAACTTTTAATCCTGTTTTTCCTAATGTTCTATACTTCATCGATAACTTTATAACTCCATAAGATGTCTTTATACTGACATTATATGTCATTAAAAAGACATATATGTATATTAATATTTCCCTAAACTAGAATAAATATAAAATAGTATATTCATAGCTGTAACTGAAAAGATGAAACTGAGCTAGAAATAAAATGACCGATTCAAAACAAAGCGATTACACTGATTTCAAACCAAAACCAATACAATTTTTATCAGATGAAGAAATGGGATTGGTAATAGAATATACTAAAATCCTCACTGCATTAAGAAAGAGTTCCTTAACTGCTAAGGATATTCACAATCTATACTATGACGAGGAATTGAAGAAATATTTGCTAACAATAAAAACCATTTATAGATATTTAGAGAAACTAGAAAATGCTGGCTTAATTAAAGAATCAGGTTATCGAATAACAAAAGGGACTCGAGTAGCTGAAAAATTATATGCAAGATCAGCAAATCTTTTCTATCCAAAATTTGTTGAGGGACGAGATAACTGGTGGGAGCAAGAAGATGGAAAAGTATGGTCTAATTATCTCAGTACAATAATAGGTGAATTATTCCCCGTAATAGAAATAAATCATCAGGATTTTTACAACGTTTTCAAAAAATTTGCAGAAGTACAACACAAGACTATCATTGAAGTTTTAGACAAATCAAAAGATAATGAAACCGTTGCGAGCATATATTCCAACATCGATATTGAGAAGGTTAATAAATTAAATTATTATGTTAGCATCATAACTGCTTTTCTTAAAAACCCAGAATTAGTTTCAGAATTTAATAAATTGCTCGAGAAGAAACAATAATTTTCTTTTCTCAAGTTTTTAGATAACTTTATTACAGTAAAGTGTAATACACATACAGACAAATTAATCAGGTTATTATCTAGAAAGATTCAGATGCTTACCTCTCTGAAGAAGTCTGGGTGATAGTCACAAAGGAAGACAACCGAGCTTCCATTGGATTAATCTGTTATTATCCTATGAGGTATAGTACGATGAATAAAGATACTCGAAAAGAGATCTTAGAGCAGATAGCAGAAGGTAGAATTTCTGCTGATGAAGGGTTTAATCTTCTTCAAAAAATAGACTCTGCAGATAAAGATATCTCACGAGCAATTGAAATTAATTCTCATGCGCCTATTTCTCTTGAGACGTTTGAGGATGTAACAACACATATTGCTCCATATGTAAAGCCGGAATTTTTACAAGCTTTACGGGAAGTCAATTATGAAGAAGGAATGAGCTTCTATACTCTTAAGCGTTTAATACTTGATAGTCTTAGTAGTGACTATCCAAAGGCTTTAGCAAAATTTGGTTATAAGAATCTTTCACAAGATGACCTCTATAGCTTGCTCATTTATGGGATAACTCCCGAGTATTTATCTGATCTCCACAAACGTGGATACAAAGATATTCCCATTTCTCAACTCATCAAGATGGGATTACATAACGTTGATATTGAATTCATTGATGAATTGAAATCAGAAGGTTATGCAAATCTCTCACCCAACCAATTGGTCAAGATGCGTCTACGAGATGTCACTCCTGATTTTATTTCTACGTTAAAAGATCTAGGATACCAGAATCTCTCAGTCAATCAATTAGTAAAACTTCAAGCTAATGGTATAACACCATATTATATTGAACAATTAGCTGAAGTTGGGTATGTTCACTTACCACCTAGTATTTTGTTAAGTTTATCCAGTGCTGGTGTTGATAAGGATTTCATCCTAAATGCCAGAAAGCAATTTGGTAATGATATCCCATTAAATCAGATTTTGAAAATGAGAAAACATGGCGTTACAGATGCTTTCGTAAAAGAAATGAAAGATTTAGGATACGACCATCTCTCACCTAATCGCTTTGTTGAGTTGAAGAAAAAAGGTGCTGCTACCGAACATATAACCACTCTAGAAGAACTAGGTTTCTCAGATATTTCAGTAGACCAATTAATTGAGCTTCGTGATAATGATGTTTCCTTGAACTACATCAAACAAATTCTTGATACTGGTTTCAAAGTTAAAAGCCTGGATGATTTTGTTGAACTCAGAAATCATGATGTTCATCCCGAGTACATCAAGGGATTAATGGAGTTTGATTTCAAAATTAAATCAGTTGATGATATTATAGAGTTATTTGATCATGATGTTTCTACAGATTATATTAGAAGAATTATAGGCTTCGATGTTAAGATTAAGTCTTTTGATGATTTGATTGAGCTTTCTGATCATGAAGTATCACCTGAATACATCGCTAAAATTCAACAATTAGGCATTAAATTCAAAGATTACGATGAATTAATTGAACTTGCGGATAGCTCTGTAGAACCAGAGTTTATCGTTCAATTACAAAATATGGGTTACAAAAATTTGAAAACAGATGACATTATAGAATTGCATGACGAAGGAATCGATACTGATTATATTACAAAAATACGCGATTTAGGATACGAAAATTTAACTCCAGAACAACTATTGGAATTTCATGAATATGAAATTGACGCTGAATTCATCAAGAAGCTTAAGAAAAGAGGTGTGAAGAATCTCACTCCTGAAAAATTAATTGAAGCAAAAGAATATGATCTATTGGAATTCTTTGACGATAATGAATAACTGAAAAAAAGGTTTCAATATAAAATTGAATCCTTATTTTTCTCTTTTTCTTTTATTTTTTTGAAATTTAGAATTTATCTTTTCTTGTTCATTAACAATTAATTGAAAAACATCAGGTCTCGAATAATGACCAACAACATCAAAATCATATCTTGTTTTAGGAATTAGTGATAAATCCAATTCAGCATATAATATTCCAGCTTTATCAAATAGCGGCCCACTAAGATAATTGCCATTAGGATCAATAATTGCACTACCACCTCTACACATAACTTCAGGTGAACTTTCAAGTTCAGTATAACATACCAAATCCTTTGGATACATTTCTTTTGTAACATACTGATTGCTAGATAGAACAAAACATCTGCCTTCTAAAGCGATATGTTGTATAGTCGCTTGCCATTGTGGTCTTGCATCAGCAGTAGGTGCTAGATAGATATCCACTCCTTTTGAGTAAATAGCTGTTCTAGCAAGAGGCATATAATTTTCCCAACAAATAAGCCCTCCTATCTTTCCATAAGGTGTGGTAATAACTGTTAATGTGCTGCCATCTCCTTCACCCCAGATTAATCGTTCAGAACCTGTTGGTTTCAATTTCCGATGTTTACCCAAATAGTTTCCCTTTGGATCAAAGTATATTATAGTACAGTAAAGGGTTCCTCCTTTAAATTTAGGATTCTTTTCAATAACACCTACAATTAAATAGACAGCATTTTCTTGAGCGATTTCACTTAAATTTTCTAAATCCTTTCCTGGAATATTAATAGCATTATCCCAATATCGTTTGAAATCTTGTTTCCCAGCATCTGAGCGACTGCCAACTTTCGTTCCGAAAGTTAATCCGCGTGGATAAGCTGGTATAAATGCTTCTGGAAATAGAACTATTTTAGCACCTTCTTTAGCTGCTTGGGAAGTTAATTTTGCTACCTTCTTTATACAAGCATCTTTATTCATTAAGACTGATGAATCTTGTATGACCGCTACCTTCACATTGTTAGCTTCTTGAACCATTATTTCCTAACGACCTTACTGTAATTTACAAAACTAGATAAGTTAAAGATTTATTATTTAGAATAGTTTCGTTCATTGTGAAGCGAAACTTTCTATTGAATGAAGATTATTGATTTTGTTTTAGTATTGAATCAAACACTCTAGTTAGTTTTTCTTTTAAAAATTGAATTTCTTTAGTGGTAATAGTCAAAGGTGGCAAAAATCTGATTAGATTATTACGTAAGCTATATCCAGCAATAATTCCTTCATTTAGAAGTTCATCTTTAATTTTCAATACTAGATCAATTGGGGGAATTTCCTTAAATCCCTTAAATTCAATTGCAAAAATCATGCCAAAATGTCTAACATCTTGAATAAAAGGATAGGATAATTGGTCTATAAAATCACTAATCATAGACATTTTATCTTGTGATTTCTCAATAATTTTATCCTTTTGGAAAATTTCAATCACTGTTTTAGCTACTGCAGCACCAACTGGATCTAATTGGTGTGATTGAGCATAATATAATTCTGCAGCTGTTAGTTTATTTTCCAATTCAGTTTTTGTTATTACTGCACTTACAGGATATCCATTTCCAAATGCCTTGCCAACGACTACAATATCAGGTCTAATATCGTACAGCTCATAGCCAAATCTATTACCAGTTCGACCAAAACCAGTCGTTACTTCATCTATAATAACCAAACCATCGTTTTCTTGTATTTTTTCACAAACCATTTCAATGAAGTTTTTACAAGGTTTATAGATACCACCACTGACTATAATAGGTTCAAAAACAAAACATGCTGGTAAGCACTTTTTATCAGAAAAGATCTCTTCTAGTAATTCTGTGTATTTCTCTCTACATTCACACTGAGCACTTGAGCACATTTCAAAAGGTAATTTAAATTTAGCATCTTTAGATGAAGTAAAGGAAGCTTTTTTAGCGATACCAAATGCTCCAAGATAAGAATGTTCTAATGAAATAACTTTATCGCGTTTTGTTACTTTTTTAGCAAAGTTAATTGCGAATTCGACTGCTTCACTACCACTATTTAGAAATGTGATTTTATCAAATTTTGTTGGCATAAATGCTAATACTATTTCAGCTGCTGTAATGGTAATTGGTGTTAAAAATCCTTTATTTCTATGTATAATCTCTTGCATTTGCTTATTGATTGCACTAGTAATCTGTGATTGATTATGGCCTAAATTTACACACCACATCCCCGATTCGCAATCAAGGTATTTCTTGTTATTAGTATCCCAAACCCATGTGCCTTTAGCTCTCGAAAGGAGAATAGATTCGAATTTATTAGTGTATAATAATGGTGAATTCATTTCAACCAAAGTACCAATATCCTATAGAAATCTATTAATTTATCTTGCAGTCTTGATAAAAATTAGATAAGAATGCTTAGGCATTCTTATTCAAAAATGAAATTATATCATTAATAACTTCTTCACGGGTTGTATCATTTAATACTTCATGACGAACATTTTGATATATTTTAAATTCAAGATTTTGTATTCCAAGTTTTTTATAACGATCAGCTAAGATTTTCATGTCTTTTGTAAAATTAGTCATTGGATCAAGGTTACTATTAATGAAAAACATGGGTAAATCTTTAGGTATCATCTCTTCTGATTTGGCTTTCCACATACGTTTCATAGCTTTACCTGAATCTATATAGAAACCATTAGTTGGTTTGAACCCACAGAGTGGATCATCATCATATTTTTTCACTTCTTCTTTTATTGATGATATCCAAGCATTTCCCGAAGGTTCATCTTTGAAAGGCTTTCTGAATGGAATCACTGTTAGATTATAAAATACTCTTGCTTCTGCTTCTTTGCCTTTAAACAATTGAACAAGTTTACCAACAATATTTGATATTCCTAAAAGATCTTGCCTTCCACCTACTGCACTTAGAATTACACCTTTAAAATGCTTACCAAATTGTTGTATTAAATCTTGAGCAACAAAACCACCCCAACTATGCCCATAGAGAAAAACAGGTTTTTCCGGATATTCTTCTTTTATTATATCAATTAATTGTTTGAAGTCTTTTATTACATTATTCCACCCATCATCACCTAACCATCCTGGTTTATCTTTCTCCATGGTTTGCCCATGACCTCGGATATCTTCTGCATATACTACATAACCTTCTTTGGTCAATCTTTCAGCTAAAACACCATATCTCTTACCATGCTCTGCCATACCATGTACAATACATAATGATCCTTTAACAGTCACATTATTTTCAGGAACCCACTTATGAACAAAGATATCTATCCCATCATGATCTTTGTAAGTAATATTAGTATAAGTCATCATAAACACCTTTCAATATATCAAATAATATGAATTATTTTTTATTATAATAAATATACCTATTATTTTTTGTTAGCTAAATTGAAGATTTAATCTGTAATGGAAATTTTTGTTCGTAATTCAAAAAGTAATCTTTTACCTATGTCAAACATCATATTTTTAACGAAAGATTATTTTTAAGCTTGTAATAATAAATTGTATTATGTATAAAGGACATTGTCATTCTACTGATGAGATTTTATCAATACTTGATACCCAAACTGAAGGATTAACTACTGAGGAAGCTAATAATCGGCTTCTTAAATATGGCAAGAATATTATAACAACAGAGAAAAAGATTAATCCTGTAGCTATATTCTTCAGTCAATTTAAGAATCTATTAGTAATTATATTAATAATTTCAGGGTTGATAACTGGAATTATCGGAATTATTGAGAGTAATATGGAATCTATCATCGATGTTGTTGCAATCGTTGTTGTTGTATTACTCAATGCTGGATTAGGATTTTACCAAGAATATTCAGCGGAAAAAGCTATTAGTGCTCTTAAGAAATTATCAAAGAGTGAAGTTATTATTGTAAGGGATAATGTTAAACAATTAATTAATGCTGAACTTCTTGTACCAGGTGATGTGATTATTCTTGAAACAGGTGATCTCATTTCAGCTGATATTCGTTTAATTCAATCATATGAAATAAGAGTAAATGAAAGCATTCTCACAGGTGAATCTGTGGCTGTTCGAAAAAGAACTCAAAAACTTCCTGAAGAAACTGTTTTAGCTGAAAGAAATAATATGTTGTATAAAGGCACAACGATTGTGAATGGTATTGGAATGGGTATTGT
>JAEORJ010000344.1 GCA_016840945.1 Candidatus Gerdarchaeota archaeon | reverse complement strand
TTATCAAATATCATTAGAATTAGAGTCATTTTAAGAAAAAAAAATTTTAAAAAATGATTATAATGAAAAAAAAAACAAAAAAATGTATAATGCATCTTACTATTGTCTTTGTTATTTTATTTTCAATGATTTCTATGATACATAGCGAAATGAGTCTCAATATTTTTAAAGTTCAAGGAAATAACTATGACCCAAAAACTTCTAATGATTTTTTACCACCAGTTATAGCAGATGTCACACTCTCGGATGATATGCTTGAATTAAGAGATATATTGACTATAACGTGTAAAATTACAGATGAATCTGCAATAGCTTTTGTTTACCTTACCATTTAGTTTAATAGCAACCAAGAAAATTTTCAAATGAAAAATACAGAGGGTGATATTTACGAATTAAAATGGAGCTCAACTGGAGAAGAATTAGGCACCTATAATATCGATATACGTGCTCAAGATGAATGGGGTAATGCAGATACAGTAGAAAATATTGTCTCTTTTACAATTATTAATAAACCTAATATATATGTAGAATCTTTAGATACTGAATACGTTTATTTAGATGGGGAAGTAGATAATTTAAGACCTTATGATTCAGAGAATCTAAATCTTTTAGCAAATAATCTTTTGGATAATGGTCAAGATGCTCTTTATAGTAATCCGGATATACCCAATTATTATGGAACAACATTAAATAGTGCTCCTTCGGGTTGGTCTGCTTATCCTGATAATATAATGTTTCAATGCACCACTGAAATAGGAAGTAATACACCTAGTATTTCAGAATTATATCCAAAATTCAACACTAAAAGAAGTATTTATAGTGAATCTCCTATTGAAGATATCCAAATAAATCTTAGAATATTACCACAGGGTTTTGGTACAAATCCAACTCTTACTGTATATATACATAATTTTAATTCAGGAGGGTGGGAACCACTTTATAGTAATGTTAGGACCTCGGGGGAATGGTTTAATCTAATGTTAGATAAAGATGATTTATCTGATGATAATTTAGAGCATTATATAGATGGTAATGAGCAAATAGAACTAAGAATTTATAATAAGGCAAACCCCGTAATACTGTACAGTACTCCAAATTGGGCTCTGGGGATTAGTTTAGCTTTCATTTTTCCAATTAATGTTTATTATTCGGGGTCAAGTGTTGCAGTAGATCTATGCAATGTTAAAGTACTTTATAAAGGAGAAACAAGTACTAGTTTTGTATTTAAAGACGCCAATGGACTCAATTTACTAGATGGAGAAAATGACTATTATCTCTATTTCAAGGGAACCACAATCAGTGGAAATGCACAATTAAACGTGAATGGAGAAAAACAGTTTGATATCTCCACATTAGGAACAATGGTAGATGAGCCAAAACCACTTGAACTCTATGATGTTACTGATATTTCTATTTCTGGAATTTTTGACGAATTAAGCATTGATTACTGATACCTTGAGAAGATGAGAGATTCTCCAATACACAAAATTGAGATCACGACATTAGAAAATAATGAAATAATTAAGGGTCCAATGAGTGGGTATTATCCAGGAACTTATGGATTTGAAAATGATGAAGATGGCGCTTTTCCAGAGGAGTGGAGTAGTTCAGACTTTAGACATTGTGCGGTAATTGATTCTTTAGATTATCACGAAGATGTTTTTTCTATCGGTGATTCTGGTAATGAGGGAAACGTTTATACAGAATTTGAACCGCAAATCTCGGGTAATATTGAATTCTGGTTTAGAGCAGAGCCAAATACACAAACTTCATTCTATCTTTATGACATTCCAAACCACGGAAAAAATGCCCTTTTTTCAGGTAATTTAAATTTGGTTGGGAATGATGGAAGTTGGGTATTTTCAGGAAGCAGTACTTCAGGAGCTAAAGCTAACAAGTGGTATCATCTAAAATTTGAGTTCAATAAAGATCTAAATTCTATTCTTATTTATATTGATAATATTTTAGTTCAAACTCATATTTACAATATTTTGGGTAATATCAATTGCTTATGTTTTAAATCTGATGGTTCATTCATCGATGCTGTAGATTTCAGCTGGACTGGAGGATATTATGACGGAAGAAATAAGAAAGAAGGATTTTTACTCGATTTTGAATCTTATTATGATTTAGAACAAGTATCATTTCAATTATTAGAATATGAGACCTCTGATGATTTTGAATCAATATCAACTATATCTACTTTAGGAGACAAAGTTATTCCAATGCCCAATAATGGCCCTTGCACAATTGTTGTTTATGGAATAAATCCTAAGGGAGAGCCCTTAACTTCTGATACAATTCAATTTTCTGTTGATTATAATAGACAATTAAGCATTAAATGGCCAAAAATAAAGACTTATACAAAATTTGCTTCATATGAATTTCAATTATTATTTGAGAAACCTGATGGTATGATCTCAATGGCTTACACTATAGATGGACAAACACCTGTAGAAATTCTGGACTATCAAGAGATAGGTAATTGTCTTATTCAAGCAGAGATTCCGATTCCTAATCAAGGAACCCATCAAATTCAAGTATTTGCTACAGATTCTGAAGGATATTCATATAATACCGAAATAAAAGAATTTAATCTTGATCTGAAAATAGAATTTAAAGGAATTGACGATAGTAAATCATATTGTGGTGGGTCAGAT
>JAEORJ010000343.1 GCA_016840945.1 Candidatus Gerdarchaeota archaeon | reverse complement strand
ATTTGTTTATCTGTATATTTGTGGACTTTTTTAGCATGTATAACTACTTCTTTCATTAATTCCTCTTCAGTTTTCCCATGGGCTGTATAAGAACAATCAACTCCTAGGTCCCGACAAACTAATTTATATGCCATATTTTTTCACCTCCCAAATTTTATTATGTAATCATAATTTAAAAAATTAACGCATGTTAACTAGTATAATTGCAACATTTGTAGCATTATTACTTGGAGAATATGATTTTAATGGTTAGCATGGATTAAAATTTCTAATTAAGAAATAACTAAAATAATGTTTAATAATTGATTTTATAGTAATGCTTTTGAATAATATTTACATTTAATTAATAATTAACAGATAAGGTCATATTATTGGGTGAGATCAATTGGTAAAATTTCGAGGAAGAGTTACACTATTCTTATCTGTTCTAACCCTAGTAATAGCATCGGGAATGCTTGGTTTTTATTATATTAAAACAATCAATGGCGAAACAATTGACATTATTGATGCTTTTACTTGGACTATTGTAACTCTAACTACTCTAGGATCATATACTGCCGATACGACTTTGGATACAAGTATAGGTAAGCTTTTCACATCTGTTTTTGTTATACTTGGAATATCTGTATTTTTTATTGGTACTCCACTTGTCCTTGTTCCATGGTTTGAAAAAAAAGTAAAAAATGTATTTAAGCAAAAGCCCATCCCTACTCCCACTAAAGATCATGTTATTATTTGTGGTTTTAGTGATATTATTGATGAGGTGATTGATTCATTACGTGTTCACGGTGTAGATTATGTTTTGATAGATAATAGAATTGATATGATTGATATTTGTCGTGAAAAACAAATTCCTTATGTTTTTGGTGACCCCTCGGACGATAATATTTTGCTTAAATCTAATTTTAATTCTGCTATTTCTTTAATCGCTGCTATGGATGATGAGATGAATGCTTTTATTTGTTTGACAGCGGATAATATGAGAAAGGATATTCGTATTATTGCTATTGCGGAGAAAACTCAGAACGTCAAGACTCTTTATGCCTCTGGTGCAAATAGGGTATTGAATCCCAAGCTTATTGCTGGTAGTATTCTTGGTAGGAGAGCCTGCCATGATTATGTTATTGATGTTTCAGGTAAATTTGCTACGTTTGGTGATCTAGAAATTAGGCAGTATGCAATACCAGTTGATTCGTTTATTACTAATATGAGTATCAGAAGTCTTGAGATTAGATCTAGTACAGGTGCTATAATAATAGGCTTGTGGAAAGATGGTAAACTATTATTGAATCCTGATCCAGATGAACCCTTATCTAAGGGTACCACAATTCTTGCGATGGGTACTAAGAAACAATTGAATTCTTTTCATAGGTTAATTGGGTGGATATAGTTATGGTTAATGTTATTATTTGTGGTTATGGTACTACTGGTAAAAGAGTTGGTTATGGTTTAGAGAAACATGGAATTTCTTTTGTTGCTATTGATAAAAATCGAACTGTTCTTGATGGTACAGCTGGTTGTATAGTAGGTGATGCAACTTCTGAAGATGTTTTAAAGCAGGCTGGTGTTATAGAAGCAAAGACTGTTGTAGCTGTTACTAATAGTGATATTACAAATGCTTTCATCAGTCTTCTTGTTAAAGATCTTAATAAGAACATAACGGTTCTATCGACTGTTAATGATGTTGAAAATGTTAATAAACTTGACAAAGCTGGTGTGGATTATATATTTACTATGACAAAGGTTGGTCGTCTTATTGCTAAAAATGCAATTGAACCCTATGTTGCTGATTTTCTTGAAATGATTAATCTAATGGAAAACATTGAGATAATGCCAGTTCTGATTAGTGAGAAATCTAAACTTACAAACAAGAGTATCAAAAAAGCAAAAATAAGGAGAAATACTGGAACCCAGATTATAGCAATTAGAAGAGGAAATGAGACTATATATTCTCCTTCTGAGGAGGAAAAAATACTAACTAATGATTATATACTTGCTATTGGAAATGCTGAGCAAATTAAATCATTATATAATCTCGCTGAACCTGAAAAATCTATTAATCCATAATAATTAAGAAATATCAAATTAACATTTGTAGCATTATTACT
>JAEORJ010000342.1 GCA_016840945.1 Candidatus Gerdarchaeota archaeon | reverse complement strand
TTCACTTGGAAATAAATCAAAATTATCTTTAAATGAATCATCATTTGTTATTTCACTTTCAGTTTGTATGTTATTTGAAATCTCAACATTATTTTGAGCTTCTACTTCAGCTATTATTTGTTCATCGTTTTCAATTTCAGAAATATCTAATTGAGTATCTAATCGATCTTCTTGGTGATTTTTCTTAATATATATTGAAGCTATGTATATCCCTCCACCAATTAAAATTAAAAGAACAATTCCAACAACTAAAAGAGATACTGCTAATGATTTTTGATTTGTATTAGCTGTTAGCGGAAATTCATTTTCAAGAATTCTATTTTTACTATCAATAACTTTGATTTTCATTACATGGCTTTTAGCATGGTCTACTATTCCATAGTAATAGTATAAACCTTCACCAATTTTTATGACTGTAAATTCAACACCATCAATCCATATTTGAACGGAAATTATTCCATAATAAGAGCTAATAGTGAGATTTCCTGATATAAAATCACCATTTTCATTATATTCTATTAACCATTCATTAGAATTGATAAGAGGAGTATTAGGTATAATTGTTAAAAGTTCATGAATTTCATTTATGTAGATTTCATCAGTGGATTCTACAATTTTAACTTTAATTTCAAAATAGCCTATCTCGAGATTATCGATTGCAATTCTCCAAACACCATTAAAAGAATCAATTTGATAATCTAAAATCATTTGATACTCAGTTGAATTTATTATTAGAAACACTTGTTTGAGTGATTTTTCGGAATAAATTAATGCTTCTAAAATGAATTGTGTCCCCTGTTCTACTACTGAAGAATTCAAATGATATTTTACAACTTGTGTTTTTCTTCCATGAACTTTTAATGGAGGTAATTCAAATGAAGCAATATTACCTTGTTTATCTTCTGCTTGTAAGGATGTTATATATATTCCCTCAGGCAACATGAAGATAATTTTTGAATATTTAATACTATCAAAAATCATTAGATATTTGGTTCCATTAGCAACGAACCATACAGATCCAATTCCAGAAGCATCTTGAAGCATTGCTTCAATGTAAAATGATTCCCCCTCACTTAAGTAATCAATAAAAGAATAACTAATAAGTTCTGGAGGAACATTAGCAATTACCTCTATTGAAATACTTTTTACTGTTACAAGGTAAACAGTATCTTCCACAGATATTAATGAAATATCGAATATTCCAATTATAGATGAATTCCAAGCAAAAGTTCCTATTCCATTTATAATAAAGATAGTTGTTAAGTAAACATTGTTTACATAAACATCTAGCTCAACAGCAGCTCCTTCTATTGCATTTGGTATTGTTATATTTATTTCTATAATTTGATGATCAGCTATTACTTCTGATTCAACATAAAGAATCATATTGGGTGAAATCGTTGTTGGTGGGTCAACTATTGTTATTTCTAAAGGCAAATATTTTGACTTATAGAATTCGTTACCATAATATTGTACCTTTAAGTAGTAAACACCTAATAATGAAGGAGCATGGAATGACAAATAAGCTATTCCTTGTAGATTAGTGGTAAAGGAACCAATTAAAATCCAAGAATTATCAGACCAAAGGTAAAGATCAATTATTTGATATGCGATAGGCAAACCTAGATGGTTAAGTAGTGTTATACTAAAGGAAGCTGTTGAATCGATTATTGCATCAAAATTTGAACCAATTAAATTCACCGATGCTTTTTCAACAATAATTGATTTACTTTCAGAGCTAGGACCATAATCAATTTCACCTTTGAATATTGCTCCCCAATTATAATTTCCAGGAACAATAATCAAATTGGTTCTTAATCTTGCTATTCCTTCTAAATCAGTAGTATTTTGCCCAAGTATAATAAAAGAGCCATTATCAAAAAAGATTACAAAATCTATCAATCGACCTTCTAGAGCTAGACCTTGATCTGTTAATAGCATTGCTTCAAAATAGACTTCCTCGTAATAGATACCTATAATTGATCCTATCTGTAAATCCATTTTTGAATCATATTGATAAATGAGAAGATTTCCAGTTGTAGTTGCTGGTATCCAGGTATTATCACCGCTAAAAGTTAATA
>JAEORJ010000341.1 GCA_016840945.1 Candidatus Gerdarchaeota archaeon | reverse complement strand
TGCTGCGCAACTAGAGAAAGGCCTAAGCGCTGCACAGAAGGCCCTTGAACTAGAACCCAATTTAGCTGAGGCCTATGCCGCGTTGGCTAATTATAATTGGACAAGAGGCAATTTTATTGAGGCGGAATTGGCCATGCGTAAGGCTTTTGGTTTAAAGCCCGAATTGATGTGGAGCATTGGAGATCAAGTCTCTATACATTATGCTGCTGTAGGTAATTTTAAAAAAGGGTTTGAGATTATCCATATGATTCTGCAGAACGATCCCCTAAACCTTGCAAACCAAGGAAACCTTATTCAATATTACAACACTGTTGGTGATACTAAGAGCGCTAAAGAAGTATATGAAGGGATACGTGCATTGGTTCCTCCTGATAACTGGTTTTTTAATTGGGCTAAAACATTTACTCATCTTTGTTCAAAAGACTCTGTATCCCGGGATAAAATACCAGAAATACCAATGCTTGATCCAATATGGGCTTTTGTAAGGGACCACTGAGAATCGCCGGAAGATGTGCTCTCGGAATTACACCGGTTCTATAATAGTGAAGTTAATCTTATTGCCATTTCCTTATGTGTTATTTCGACGTGGTCGGCCTATTTCAGCGACCCTGAGTTTGCGGTGGAGGTCATGGAGAAAGCGTATACTGGTCACCCACTATCTCTAGTTTTTGTCTGGTTTCCAGTAATGCATGAAGTCCGTCAATTACCTCGATTCAAAGAATTCGTCAAAGAGATTGGTCTTGTTGATTACTGGAACAAGTTCGGTTGGCCTGATTTCTGCCATCAGCTGGAGAATGGCGATTTTAAGTTTGACTGATACACCCGATTTTATTAATTGCAGGGTCACTTGCCCTGCTTTTTTATCCTACTTCAATATATGGTATATGACATTATTTTAATTAGGCGTTGACGTAGCTGCTATTAGTCACCCGCGATTAGATTTTCTAATCGCTAAGGGAGGAAAAGGTTATATGCTTGAATACGGATTAATTGCATTTAAAAGCACAGTTGAAACAATAGGGCCAATAGTGCAAGACCTTAAAGAAAACCAGATGATTCTTGCTCTTTTGGGTATTTGTTTTTTAGTATTTATTATTTATATCCTTCGAAAATAAGAATTAAAAGTCAAAAAGTAATAGAAGAAAATCAAAGGAATTAAGTTTGTCTGCACGATCCTTTATTTTGAAACCCTGAGATATCGGGTTGATACATGATACGCGAAAGCATATCTATTTATTTGGTAGATTGGTAGTGATATCAAGTTTAACAAGCCCAATTTTTCTGAAATCATCTCAATATATATCGGCAATTAATGTGCCCTTTCAAAATTGCAGATAATACCAATATCAAAATAAGTAATGAGTAATTAGCCGATATTTTCAAAAATTTAAATGACTTATTTTCGTTCCACTTGAGTTCGTAATCTACCTCTTTCTAGACTCACTCTTTCGAAGTATATTACAATCTACATTATTCCTTGTTGAGAATTATAAAAAAAAATACAGTCGTGAACATTAAATTATTCAATGTTACTCAAAAACAACTTCCTATTACATCCTGTTGGCTTTTGCTTCAATGGAATAAGTCCTCAAAATTATTACCAAATAAATCCTTCACCATTCCCCAATATGAATATTTCTAACCTTATGGCATATTATTTGCTTTGAAGTAATATTGAAGAGGTAAATAACCATGGAAGAAGAATATTTGTTTACATTGGAAGAAATCCGAACAGCCTTATCTTTAGGTATGAATATAGCTCTATTGCTCTTGGAAAAATCTACAACAAGTACAACCGATGAGATTAAGTATAATGCAGAGAGAATGATGAGGGTTATCTCTGATTCATTTTTTGAGAAGGAGGCTGCCTAATTTTCATCTCTAAGGATTCAATTATCTTAGTAATCCAAAACCTTTTAATTTCTCCAACTGATCGGTATCTGCCCCTGATTGCATATAACAGATATCGATTTCAGGTTCCAAGGGGTTTAAAATTATGGAATATCGGGTCGATACATGGCATGTGAACCATCATCTATTTGTTTGAAAAATGGCCAGAATATCCACACCTCAGCGCAACCAATTTTATAACCTACCCAGACCATAGTAAGCATTCTGTAATTAATTGAAACTAGTTGAGACTTAGATTACAATCCTTTATCAGATTGTGATTTCTCTCCTATGACGACTTTTGCAGTAATCTAAGCTCGAAGACCATTTCCATTAAATCACAACATATTGAGCCTTTTAATCGAATTTTCTTGACATTCGGATAATATTTCATATACTATTTTATATCAATATTTTCCTTTTAAATGTTTAACCTCTT
>JAEORJ010000340.1 GCA_016840945.1 Candidatus Gerdarchaeota archaeon | reverse complement strand
AAATATTGCTGAAATAATCGAGGAACAAAGGGGTATTTCTTGGGACGATTTGTTAATATCATAAACCATAAAAAGGAAACCCGAAAAGGTTTAGTAACTATCTAAACCTTTTCTAAATCATCCAAGAATGTATTTTCACTCATCATTTTTGATAAACCAGAGATAAATCGTGTTGCAGGGGCACCATCGACAATATCGTGATCAAAAAGAAATGTTGTGCAAAGTACTTTTTGGACTACTGCTTGACCATCTCGAATTATAGCTTGTTCCTTAATACTACCAATTGCTATATTTAATGTCTTATCCGAAAATGGAATGGCATATCCACCTTGACCTTTTAGGAACATTCCCAAGGAGGTTATTCCTATTGTACCTATCAGTTTTTTCAATCTGAAAGGATTTGACAACATACCTTTAATAACCATCTTTCGAATAAATTTAGGAACAAGTGCATATAGTGGGGAATAGGTAGTTCTACCTCTTCTTAATTGCTCTTCGTCATCCATTTTCTTATCTTGATAAGCCCTGATTTCATCGGTAATGGATTTAACACTTTTTTGATCAGCATTTCTAATAACATAATTATAAGGAACTTTCTTCCCGGATCTAGTAGTAATTTCAATAATGATGCTGATATCAATATCATCGAAAATTATCAGTTTTCGACCTTTTCTATAAGTGTTTAAGTGCATGTTTTCTTTAACAGCTTGGCTAACACATTTAACCACCCATGCAGTCATTGAAACCTTATAACCATCTTTTTTCTCAATTTCTTCCATTTTAGCAAGAGGTTTAGTGATGTCGATTTCAATTAATCCTGTTACTCTATGAAAAGTAGCAGCTACTTTATTGTAATCTGCTAAAATCATCTTTGCAATAGAGAATTTTTTCTTTTGATAACTCATCTTTTCTTTTGGCATGCTCAATTATTTATTCTGCGAGAGTTAAATAAATTTCGCTTTTTATTAGCACAAATTGAAATAATTGAAGGAAATTTGCTATTTCATTTCATTTTTAGCTCGAGCAATTATTGCAACAATATAACCTTCTTTGCCAATACTATAAGCAACAAGATTTGTCGGAAATCTAACAGCCATATGCTTTTTAACTAATTCATATTCTTTAAGCGCTTCAGGATGGGTAAGTAAATAATCCCTGAATAGAATAATATCTTTCCAATAATCGCTATGATGAACAACGATATGAAGGTTAAATTGCTGTTTAGATTCAACATCGGATTTTTGAAATAACAATCTTTCAGGAAAAAGCACCTCTGCAGCTTGATTATACACATAATCAATTGATTGAAGAGTAGTAACTATCTTTTCTGAATTTGATAAAGAATCAATTCCAATTAAAATATCAATGATTGGTTTAGCAGCAATTCTTGGTAATGCAGTACTACCTATATGTTCAATTGATTTAATATGCGAACCAATTTTATTACGAATTAAATTAGCTTCTTGTTGAAAAATTATTTTCCAATTTGAATCTGGTTCGACAAGTGTTACGTTTTCATCTGTTTTCATAATATTAAATAGGATATATGAAAAGAAAAATGTTTCATTGTAAAAAGGAAATAATTATGAGAAACTAATAATCTTTTTTAGTATATTTTTAGCTCAAATAATTATCTCTACAATATAGATAATAAGTAGTAAAAAGAGTACTAATTACTTTATTAATTTCTATCTAGTAGAAGTTCATATCTCTTTTTTACTCAATTATTTTGAACAAATAATAAAAATAAAAAAAAGTATAACCAAGAAACAAATTATAGAATTTTACTTAGGACTTCTTTTGCTAAACTATCAAGTGTTTTTTGACCATCTAATAATAAATTAGCATTAGGTTTTACTCTACTATATGCTATCTGGTATAAATCCCTTTGAAAATTAATGTATTTGTCCAGAAAGTTCGAGATTTGATTAACCAATTTATTAAAATCTACAGAGTTTTCATCTGTTATAGAAACTTCATTTATCATTCGTTTGATTAATCGAGCTAATGAAATATCAAGTGGAATTTCAATAAACACAAGAAAATCATATAATTGAGCAAATTCATTTCTTAAATTTCCGAATGGATCTTCAACAAGTATATATTTTGCTGATTTTATTTTTTCCTTTGTTAAAGGATTAATAATTGACTTATCAGCTATTAGTTTTTGTATATCAGCTAACATTCTTTGATTTTTAATTATGGTAACATCAGCACCATCTTTAATCCATTGAGGTAAATTTTCAGGATATGTTATAAACTGCTCATAATCATCAAATTTTATTACAGCAGATTCATCAAGTAAATTTGTTAGCTCTTTTATTAAACTTGATTTACCAGATGCAATAGAACCACTAAAACAAATAACTTTATGTTTTCTTGTCATTATAGACACAACATCATAATAATTGGTAATAATTATCTAAGTATCTTATTTCTTGAAATTATTTAAATAATTGTAAATTCTTGATAAGAAAATTCGATTGTTTTTAAAAATGATTGAATTTTTAAAGAATATCTTCAATATAAAATTAAATCATATTAAATGTGGAAAAGATTTCATTGCTAAAATGGAATTCTCTATATACTTATTTTTTGATACAGTTTTTGGGAAACGAATCAATGATTTTTTTCCAATAATGAATTTTTCAAAACGTTTAAATAGAGGGACTCCCTATAACATCCCTAGGGATGTTCTGAGGAATGCCCAAAAGGATGGATAAAGATAATGTTTGAAGAACCAAAAATGGAAAAATTAACAGTTAATATACCACCAGTAGATATTGGTAGGATAGATATAATGATAGAAGCAGGGCTATATCCAAGTAGAACAGAATTTATCAGAGCAGCTATTCGTAAAACCATAGATAGCCACCAAGATTTTATCGATAGACGAATAGAACAACTTCAAAAAGATTACGAGGAAAATGTAACAGCTGATATAAAAGACAAATATACTATGAAATTTTTTGGTATGGGTGTTTTTAAAATCTCCAAAGAAAGTTTTGAAAAAGCAATTCGAGAAGGTAAAAAGGTCTACATCCTAGCGATTGGCATTGTTGCATTAGATAACAGAATCACACCTGAAATGATTGAAAAAACAGTTGAAAAAGTAAAGGTTTATGGTGTATTGAAAGCATCTCCAAAAGTTAAACAAGCTTTAGAAAGAATCAGTAAGAATTATGAAGGTGATTAGATGAAGGTAAAAAGAAGTATTATTTTACCCATTATTAGTATCCATATATCTTTTGTAAAAATTGAATGGAATTTACAAAAAAATAGGCTTAATGTTTATGTTGTTCCCTTTGAATTCTAAATTTTTTTCTGATTATTTTGTAAGAAAAAAATAAAAAGAACAAAAATAATAAACTATGCTTGATAGGGGACAAATAAAGATGAAAACCCATAAGATTTCTATTTGGATATTGATTTTTATTATTTTATTACAGATTTCTATCCTCCCAATTTCTGGTTTTATATATCAAAATGTTGATGACACAAACAATAATTGGTGGGATGAATCTTGGAGCCATCGCATAGAGATCACTGTAACAAATCCAAGTACAACATTAAATGATTATCAATTAATGCTTACACTTAGTATTCAAGATCTATATCAAAATGCTAAATCTAGTGGTGATGATGTTAGATTTATTGATTTTACTAATAGCATACAATTTAATTATTTTATTGAAAAATGGGATAATACAGCTGAGAGTAAAATCTGGGTGAAAATACCTATTTTAGATGGTAATAATCAAACTATTTTCTATTTATATTTTGGCAATCCAGAAGCTGAATCTGAAAGTAGCGAGTCTGGAGTTTTTGATTTTGATGATGATTTCTCAAATGATCAATGGACTTATTATAATGAAAGTATGATTAATTATGATTTTGCTAATCAACAGATGAATATTCATACAAGTCGCTCTAGAATTGATGATTATGCATATAGTAGTAAAGTTCTACCTAGTAATTGGGAAATGAGATTTCAATTTGAATTCAAAAGCACTTCTGAGGAATATAGTCAAATCTACGTTGGTTGCACAGCAACTAATGCAGGTGTACTCAATAACCTTACTTATGGTCTTTTTCTTCAAGCACTAGGTGGTGTTGCATCAACTAGTTATCATCCAACCTTTAGATTACTAGTTAAATCCTATCCTAACGTCTATGTATCAGGCTTGTATCAAGGTAGCTATAATACAATCTATAATATACACCTCAGAAAAATCACTGATACAGCTTATTATGAAATCTGGTCCAATGATTATAGCTCAATGCTATATAGTTATAATTTTAATTTCCCATCACTTACGACATTAAATTATGTTTATGTTTGTGGTGGAAGCGATTATCCATCTGGTGAAGGTTATGCGGAATTAGATAATATTAAAATTATGAAAACTACCTCAACAAAACCAACTTATATTTTTGGGGAAGCAACAACTCAATTTACATCAAATTTCTTAATACATTTAGCTTGGATTATTCCTGTATCATTACTTACTGTTATAGGAATAGTTCTAGGAATAATATTTGGTATTAAAAAGAGAAAGGCTATGATTGAAGCAGACCCAGATAGAAAAGCCAAAAAAGAGGTTAAAAAAGAAGCTGTGAGAGAAGCAAGAGAAGCAAGAAAATCAACAAGAACGTTTAGGCCACCCATAATTGATTACTTTAGAGTTATGGGATCAATACCTGTTTTTTATGTCAAAAGTTGTATATATGGTTGTTGCTGCTTGTTGTGGAATATCATTTTTCGAATAATCCTTGGAGTAATTGTATGCCCAATATGGTTATTGATTCGTTTAGGTATCTTTGTGAAAATCGATGATGAGAAAATTGTTATGAGAAATGCTTTTGGGAAAAAACTTGTTTGGCTTGATGATATAGAGAACATTACTATTCAAGGAGTGGCTGTAACAAGAACTCTAAATACTTATGAAAATCTACGAAAAGTATCATCTCAACAAATGGGTGAAGCTGAAGAGCCACATTCAATCATGTTGCTAATCAAATCAAAAGCCCAAGGATTAGTTTTATTTGATTTGAAAAGATATACATTCAATAAAGGATTAGACATACTTGAAGCTCTTCTTAAAAAAATTGAAGCAAGACCAAATGTCTCAAATATTACTATGTCAGGAGAAATAGCATATATAAATAGAATTTAATTAAAAATAAAGTGAAAAGGAGAAAAAATTCTCCTTTAACAAATTTATTGAATCTGATTCTTTTTTCGTTTTCTTTCACAAATCAATAGAAAAATTAGTGAGGTAACTGGAAATATAATCACATAACAAAAATTGCCAAATAAAAAGCTAACATTAGTAGTAGTATTAGAGTAAGTTGGTGGAGTAGTTGCACCAGGATAATCCTCTGGATCCAAAGGATCTGTTCCTTCAGTAATTTCAATTCCATCAGAATAACCATCATTATCAGTATCCGCATTGTTTGGATCAGTTGAATAAATGCTTACTTCTTGGCCATCAGTTAAATCATCATTGTCACTGTCATTATCATTAGGATCAGTTTCATAATTAAATTCTTCATAGTCATTCAAATCGTCATTGTCACTATCTGCATCTGTTGGATCAGTAATGTGACCATCTACACCAAGTGTTATTTCTTCTAAATCGTCTAATCCATCTTCGTCAGAATCAGCTTTCAGTGGGTCTGTCCCATAGGTGTTTACTTCATCACCATCAAGAATCCCATCTTGATCAGTATCTTGAATTAAGGGATTTGTACCGCACTCAATTTCATTTCCATCATTCAATAAATCTTGATCTGTATCAGCATTTTTAGGGTTAGTGTAATAAATTAAAAATTCCTCACCATCTGTTAGAAGGTCCAAATCACTATCATGATAATGAGAATTAAGGTTGATAATATTTTCAGTCAGATCATCTAAATAATCACAGTCATTATCAATATATCCTGTGTTGAACTCATTTCCTCTATGCCTATACCACTGTGAACCTCCTGATTGTATGGCATAAGTAATCTCTAGGCAAACTAATTTTATTGATTCATCAACTAAAGGAGCAATGATTTCAAGTGCATCATCATTATCGATATCAACAATGAGAGGCGAATCGCCTATTTCTTTCATATAAGACCACAATTCATTTCCCACTGTATCAACACATAGTAATTCAGATCCAGAAAAAAGTATTTCGGTTTTCCCATCATTTTTATCAAAATCTGCTACAACACACGACTTATCAAAACTCCCGTGTCTAAGTATTTTAAAATTCTCACAACCACTAGTACCAAAAGAATAGAGATTCCTATGAGTAGAGTTATACCAAATACTAAATATGATATCTTGTTCACCATCGTGATTCAAATCGGTTGCTATTGGTGGACTAGGTCTAATCTCAGTTACTAAAGTATCTAATATTGGTGAAAATTGATATTGATAATAGTTAGTTGTGTTAACATAAACAAGACTATGATATATGTTGAAGAATAGAAGATCCAAAATGCTATTATTATTAATATCCGTGACTAATGGCTCATGTAAAAAATTTGCTATAGTAAGCAAATCTACAATGCTCTCTTCTTGTCCAAGATAATTCAATTGAATAATACTTGTTGAAGCAATAAGGATTATTTCTAAATCACCATCTAAATCTGTATCTCCAATTGATGGTTCAATGCCATAATAAATAGCATTAGTATAATTCCAATCTTCATAACCATCCTTATCTAAACAATAAAGATAATTATTGGTACACGAGAATAATATTTCACAAGAACTATCATTATTCAAATCAACAAGCATAGGTGAGCTATAAATTATGTTTGGAGCGGTAAAAATCCAAAGTAACGAACCATTTTCATCTAAGCATAACAGCTGACCAGCTTCATTGGCGACAATGATTTCAGGATGTTTATCATCATTCAAATCCATAATTGCAGGTGAATAAATTATTCTATCATCTGAGGTATAACACCAGAGTTCTTCACCCATAGAGTCTAAACAATAAACATTCCCAACCCAGTCACCAACTATAAGTTCCAAATAACCATCCTTGTTTCGATCCATAAAGGCGGGTGAAACAGTAATAAAATTGATGGTATTAAATGTCCAAGCAATTGTATAAACCTCTGCTTTAACCTCTAAGTGAGGCACAATTTCAATTTGCTTGCTTTCGATCGTCATTATATTTAACGGTGCTAAAAATATACTACTTATCACAAATAAACAAATTAATTTATTTACTCTCAGTTAACTCCGTCCTCCTGAAAAAGTAATTTGCTTAATTATTGATTGAATTAAATTAAGTATTTTTCGTTTAACTAAAAATTTGAAATTTAAAGTAAATTACCCATTTATTTTACAAAAATATTAATTTTTTAGCTATTAATTAGAAAGATGAACTATATAGTTCAAATTTTTACCTTTAATAATTGATGAATAGAAGTTTATTTTGATTTAAGGAGGTATACTTAGCCAAGATGCAACATATAATGTCCTTTTTTGTGACACGGAAAAAGAACTCAATATTATGAATTGAAATCTTAAAAATAGGATTATTTTTGGTTTTGTTATGCTAATAATACACCAAGAGAAATTCATGCAAATTAAAAATATGTACGAAAATAAAGCTAAAAAAAATTAGTAATTATTGGTTAAGACATCATCTTACTACTCGCAGAATATAATCATTTCCATATGCTAAGATAGCAGCACCACTTCGACCCATTGTTAATGGTGCAATTGTTGATGGAAAACCAGAACCAAAATTTAATCTTGAAGTTGGCATTCTAGTAAGATTGGTAACTAAACATTCTTCATCTGGATTATAAGGTCGAAGAAGTTCTAATTGTCCAGATTCAATCCAACCTTCAATTGTTCTTTGATAACTCTCGTAATTAGATCTATTCACTTCTGGGTAGGATTTTCTAATTGCAATAGCAATTTCTTCAATGGATAATTGCTTACTGGCTATGGGTTCAAAAGGAACATTATGCATTATAAGAGGATTACCAAAAAATCTTTGACCAAATTCATTTACTCTGCGACGCATATCTACAGGTAACATTAGTTGGAAATTTTGAGATTTAGCCATTTTCCCACCATCAAGAATCATTTTCACAACCATAGCTGATAGTATATCATTGGTAGAAATCCTTGTTCCAGCAATTTCTGATGCATATTGTGCTTGTATTCGAACTTCATTTTGGTCTAATTCAATATACTCTACAATGATTTCTGAATCGTTTTTAATGGGTTGAACAGGCATTGCAGTAAAATAAAAGGAATCATTCAAAAGGCTATGGAAAGTTGGTTTGAAGATAGCTGAAATTATTTCAGAAGCTAAAGGAATAGAAATTCTACGTGTTAGTGCTGCTAGTACTGAAAGCAAATAAAAATAACTATAACCATCACCTACCAGGTGGTTCATTTTAGGGATCAAAATGGTACCATTATTCATTTGTAGAACAAGAAGATAAAATAATCGTCTGGAAACATCAGGTGTTAATCCACCATAGCTGGTAAACATCTCTTCACGAACAGTGCTAGAATCGAATGCTTTATCCATGGTCTTTTCTTCGTAATATCTATCTTCATGGTATATTTCTTCAGTAATAATTCCTTCTGAGTATGAACCAAAAACAGGCCAGAATATTTTAGCGGTTTTTTTCAAAGCTTTACGGAGTTTCTTTGTATTAATTTTATTTGGGAAATAAAATAGAAATTCTATTGGATAGCTCCCATTAGCGAAAAATGCACTAATCTGTGAGATATTAATTTTTTTCAATTCGATTCCTCGTTTACCAGTAATTACCATTTAGTATAAATTTTATTGTAATAATTACTCATAATAGAATTTTATATAATAATAAAATAATATTCAGTATTATAGAGCTAAATTTTAAATAACTACCAAACCAGTCATTCCGAGTTTTTATCTTTCAACCATTTTTTATCAAAATCGCCAATCCAGCTTAAACCAAAGCATCCGGGCCCAACTTGAGTGCCTAAAGCTGCTCCTAAACGCGTTAAAATGATTTCTTTTTGAGGGTTTTTTTCTTGAAAATAACCAGCAAGTTCATTTGCAGCTTCTGGTAGTGTAGTATATCCTACCATCAATGTTTTCACGCTAGGATTACTAAGAGCTTTCATTCCTACAAATTTTAGCGTTTCCATTGCAGTTTCCAATCCTCGCGTTTTACTAAAACCAGTTACAACTCCATCTTCAATGCCAATGAATGGTTTGAATCCTAATAAAGAACCAACTAACCATTGGGCTTTCCCTATTCTTCCTCCTTTCTGTAACCATTCAAGTGTTCCAGCCATTGCAAGGGTTCGAGTGTTAGGTATTAATGTATGTAAATACTCAATGATTTCTACTGCTGAAGAACCTTTTTCAGCCATCTTTGCAGCTTCAATTGTTAATAGTCCAAGACCTAATGTTGAATTACGGGAGTCAACAATGTGTATTTTATCTGACGCCAACATTTTACTACTGATCATAGCACTATTATAAGTACCGCTAATAGCTCCCGAGATTGTTAAACAAATGATTTCTCGATCGTCTTTCAAGAATTTCTCAAAAACTTCGTAGAATTCTTTTGGACGGGGTAGTCCAGTTTGAGGGTGATACTTTGTAGTTTGCATCATTTGATAGAATTCTTCTTTTGTTATTGTAACATTCTCTTTATACAATTTCTCACCAATAATAATAGAAAAAGGGATTAGTGTAATATCATATTTTTCTGCTAACTCGAAATCTAAATCACAGGTTGAATCTACAACAATCTTAATTTTATTCATAATTCAAGCTTCTTT
>JAEORJ010000339.1 GCA_016840945.1 Candidatus Gerdarchaeota archaeon | reverse complement strand
AGATATCATACGAGCAGCTGTGGGTGGAGGAATAGATGGCGATACTAGATTAATGAATCATTATCAAGCAACTCTAATGAAAGCAATGAAAATGACTGGTTGCTCAAGCATTGCTGAAATTAATGAGGATATAATAATACGTAAATAAATTATAAAATATTATTCTCAAATAAAGTAATAATGATTAATTCTCAATCATGTTCTTTAAAAAGCGCTTCAAGCATTTGACAACCTTTACAAATTTCACTGCTTGAAGGTTCAGAGCAAATTTTACAAAGCTGTATCTGCTCTTCCATTTCTTCCTTTTGTTGTTCAATATCGGGAAGAGCGCTAAAGTAACTATTACTGACTGCTTCCATCCCATTCTTTATTGATTTTTGGGTTCCAGGATATTTTTCTTCTAATTCTGTAAGGAAATTACGCACATCTAATCTCATTGCTTCAATAGAATAGGGACATTCTGTTGTATGAAACTGAACATCATTATAATAAGCGTAAAGCACAATCTCTCGTTCAGCAACTGCTTGAAGTGGTTTTACTCGGGGGACAAATAATTGATGCATTTTCACTGGTTTTAAATCACCCCGCAATAATTTAAAAGAATCACCACGAAGCAAATTCATAAGTATTGTTTGAGAAACATCGCTTAAATTATGCCCAGTTGCAACCTTATCACCTTCAAGCTTTCGAGCAGCAAGATTCAAAGCTTTTCTTCTAAAAACACCGCAATAGGAACAAGGTCCGTGATAAATTAATTTAGTTTTCTTATTAGTAGTGATTATATTTTGAAGTTCACGAGATCTATTAACAATTTCATCTAATGTATAACCAAACAATTCCTTAAACGAAAACTCATGATATTCCACATCTAATTTTTTAGCATTTTCACGAGCTATAGGTAATCCATCATCACGATATCCTTTGATACCTTCATCAATACAAACAGCAATAATTTTTGAGGGATAGTTCTTTTCGATTTTTGTTAGCACATCAAGCAAAACGGAACTGTCTTTACCACCAGAGAGTCCAATAATAATACGATCATCTCGCTCAAACATGTTTTTCTCTTTTATTGTTTTACGAACTGTAGCCAAAACCCAATCTGAGAAACAATTTTTACATAAAAACCTGCCATCAGTTTTTAGATAAGTTACAGCTTGTTCTTTTTTACAACTGTGACATTTCTGAGGTATAGCTGCCATTTCTGGAACACCTTTCTTATATTAGGCAATAGGTACAAAACCATATTTAATTATTGGAATTATCAGTGCTGATAGGAATAATATTAATGCCAAGAATCTAAATACACTTAGAATAATATTGCAAGTTTTTTTATTTTTAATATAATTGTAGAGAAATGAAGAGAGTAATTTATCACCATCTAATAAATATGGTATCGGTAAAGCATTAAATAGAACCGAACCTAATGTAACAACCAATGTCCACATTAATTGTTGATCGAAGAAAAACGGAAAGAATTTCCAAGCTATAACCGTTTTTGGTTCTTGATAAGGTATAGTGTATACTCCTAAATAACCCAGAAAATCATTTTCAGGATGAGCAATTAATCGCACATTAATGATTCCTATTGAGGTATTCAGTACCAGCAGTTGGTTTGGTTCAGTGTAATTCATAAAAATATGGAATGATTCTAAAGTAGCTAAATGAGTATTATTAACATCAAAGATTGCCACTCCTCTTTTTAATCCACCTAAGTCTGCTGGGGAATCTTTTACAACTTCAGTAATTAAAATTCCATCAGGGGGATAATAAAATGGGGCAATAATATTACTGGAATAAATGATCAAAGGTATAGTGATTAATCCAAGGATAAGATTTGGAAACATACCTGCTGCATAAGTTCGCATTCTGGTTTTTAGTGATGATTGCTTCATACTTTCTTCATCTGGTTCTACAAAAGCACCAAAAAATATTGCAAAGAAAGCCAAACCAGTAGAATTTAATTCCACACCATCAGCATGACTTACAACGCCATGAGCTAATTCATGAGGTATCATGGTAAGAATTATTGGTATAATAAGGTAAAGTGCTGTTTTGAAAGAGATAGTCACACCTGGAATAATTAAGCCAACTGTTGGTCCTTCTACAGGCAACACCGGTTTGAAGATATTAATGAGGGAAAAGAGTAATAGTCCAATTGATGCAAACATCATAATGAGACCAACAACAATTGAAACATTGCCAAATAATCGCCAAAATCGAGCTCGTTTTTTAGCCCATTTTTTAATAATATTATTGAAGCGTTTTGTTCGCATTAACAAGAATAGTGGACCAAAACTCCAACCAAATCTCTCTTCAACATTAAGCAAACGACCAACTAAATATAGGATAAACCAAATTGAAACTAGTATTAGTAGGACATAAATCACATTCATGGTTCTATTCCTCAAGTAGGTCTTTTATGCTAGACATACATTTGTTCTATATCTGGTTTTAAAAAACCTATGTTTAGTTTCTTCTAGAAGTAAATATTACCAATAGATATTAAATAATTAGTAGAGCATTATCAAATGATGAGTAAATGAAACGTAAAGCTTCAGGAACAAAAACAAAAGAAATTGCTGATAGGGTTGCTGTTACCTACGATGATGAACATTGGCAATTATTAACAAAATTAAGAACTGAAGCTAAAGCATTAATGAAGATTCTTGCTGAGAACAATATTAAGACTCTCATTTATGGTTCATTGACTCGAGGTGATGTGTCAGTAACAAGTGACATTGATATCTACATCCCCTATCAAATATCATCATTTAAAGTAGAATCGCTATTAATGCAAGAAAACATCAATGTTTTTGGCCGAAGGATTGTTCAAGCAACACCAAAACATCTAGTAAAAGCACATATTGAATTGGATGAAAAAACAACAATTACTTTTCCACTAACTTCAATGAGAGAACGGGAATATGATTTCATTAATTTTGGAGGGAGTCTAACGTATGATGAAATACTAGAAGATAAAAGAGTTCCAGGAGTGGATAAGAGATTAATACTAATTGAACCAACTACTGAAGGGCATATTGAATCACCAGTAATAGGTTATGAATCCATAGTAGCTAAGAAAGTTGGTGTGAATGTTGAATTAGTAAAAGAAAGAGTAAGGATATTAACAACTCGAGACAAAGTCGGAAGAACAGGTGTTTATCTAAATAGAGAATTATCAACAGAAGAAAATATAGATGAGGTCTTTAAACAATTAATTGATAATGATCCAATTATAAGACGAAGATCAAAAAAATGATACTTGAGTGGAAATAAAATGAAGAAAAAAATCAGAGCATTAGAAGGAGGATCATATATTAAAGGCAATCTTCCTGAGGGGTGCCAAATTTGCCGAAAGGGAGCTGAATTATTCTTTTTAATTACTGGCAAATGCTCAGAAAAGTGCTTTTATTGTTCATTATCACAAAATAAGAGAGGAAGCAAATTAATTTTAGCAAATGAACGACCAATAAATAATTTTGCTGGAGTTATGTTAGAGATAGCTAATATGAATGCCTTGGGAGCAGCTATAACCGGTGGAGATCCACTTATTTGTATTGATAATACTATTGATTATATCACTAGAATGAAACAAGAATATGGGAAAAAATTCCACGTCCATCTATATACTTCTGGTCGTTATGCAACCGATGAAAATTTAAAGAGATTATTTGATGCTGGATTGGATGAAATAAGGTTCCATCCTCAAAATGAAGAACAAGAAAAAGCAATTGAGAGGGCATTAAAATTCTCTTGGGATGTTGGAGCTGAAATTCCCGTTATACCTGGACAAAAAGAAGAAATTATTAGATTCTTAAATTACCTAGACAGCTTAGGAAAAGTGAAGTTTTGTAACCTTAATGAATTAGAAGCAACTGATTCAAATATTGAGAATCTTAAAAGCCGTAATTTTGAAATCAAAAACGAAAATTCAGCTGCAATTCAAGGAAGTGAAGAGTTAGCTTTGGAGATTTTAAAAGAAATAGATTACAAATTCAATTTACATTATTGTAGCTCTCTAACTAAAGATGCTGTACAATTTAGGAATAGACTAAAACGTACTGCTGAAATTGTTAAGAAACCTTATGAGGAAATACAAGATGGTATGTTAGTTAAAGCTGTTTTTAATGTACCGAAACACTTCATACCTGAAGAGATTATTGATGTGTTAATTGAAGAGTATGAAGTTGATTTGGAATTAATTCATTTAACAGAAGATAGAAAGCAAATAGAAACAAGCTGGTTTATAGCTGATGTTTTAAAAGATGTATTATTTGAGCGATTTGATATTGAAGATGTTTCCATACTGTACCAATATCCTACGTTTGGTCAAATCACTATAGCAAAAACGTCGTTACGTGAGTTAGAACTACTAGAAGAACTTGAAGAATCTAATGAAGAAGATTAGAAAGGAGCGAATGTTTCCAATTTTTTATATATAACACTTGTATAGCTTAATTTATGAAATCTCAAAAAAATGATCAGATATTGTTTATCATTGCTATTGTAATGGGAACAATCCTGTTAACGGGAATTTTATTATCTGTAGATTTTCTTTATGCTGGTATACAAGAAAGATACTTCTCGTCTGTAAGTCCAGGTTATGTGCCGAATATTGAACTGGCTAATAGAGTAATAATAGCTAGCTCGTTATCTATTCTTCTAGGATTAGCTTTGTATGGTCTTGTTGTTTGGTTTATTTCTCGTAAAGAAAGACTAGCTAATCAATTAATAGAGGAAAAAATCGTTGATAAAGCTGGAAGCATCAATTTCAGAGCTTTTCAATATGAAATTTCGAGATCTATTAGAGTTCTCAGAGATTTATATGGGTATCTAATCACGATAGTTATAATTGCTGCTTTGTTTAGCTTTTTACGATTTATCTGGATCTGGTTAAAATTTCAAACCACAGAAGGGGTATTCATTGAGAATTTCTTAGGAAATATCTCAACAATAATGGTTAGTTGGACATTATACCTAGCTTTAGGATTTATGATTACTTATCTCGTATTAGTTTCAATACAAAAATATGTACGATTACAGATAATCTCCACGAATTATGAAAAAGCTATGGAGCAAATGTTGGACAATCTTGATGTTTTAATGCAAGAAGAACAGCAAAAAGAGACCGAAAAGGGAAATTAGATTTTCAATTGAAAATTACCGAAATTTAGGATTGTTTAATGATGAAGCGCAGAAGCGACGATTTAGATAAATGGATAGCCATACTTTCAAAATTAGCTCAAATGGAAGATGGTTCATCTAATGATGAGGATTTAGGTCTCTCATTTTATGCCATTCGTAGCTCTGCTGTAAGTGACTATCATAAATTGAGTGAAATTTTAGAGGAAATGGAACGTAAAGGGTTCATAACTGTTCAAGAAGAATCCAAAACTTCTCTGGAAGGAGAAGTAAATGCAAAAAGATATAGAATTACCCTTAAAGGGATGAGAACATTATTTGAGATTTTAATACCTGCTCGAGATGCTTTGCGTGGTTTAGAATTCTAGACGATCCTAAATTTAGCTGTTAAAATATTATTTTTAAAGCACCAATTCTAAAGAATGCTGTTAAAATTATTTCGTGAAAATTATGCATGAAGAAGTTGAAATTAAACCAATTATTAGTGAGGATAGAACATTATCAGATGATAATGAGAAAAATATCCCATTTAAAACTAAATTAAAAATATACATCATATCAGCATTTTCAACTTCAGCAACTTTTATCGCTAGAACATTTATTGATTTATATGCTGTTTTCATTAATTCATCTACAACAGCACTATCAATAATTACTGCTTCAAGAAATCTAATACAGCAAGCTGTTCAGTTAACATTAGGTAGGTTATCAGATCGTTTTGGTAGAAAGCTCCTGATGTTTATAGGATTACTTGTTTCAGGTATTTCATTAGCTTTATTTCCAATAATAGAAAATCAATGGGTTCTTGTTGTTGGTGTGATTGTTTACTCTATTGGTTTTGCTACCTATACCCCAGCTTTTACAGCTTTACAAGGCGATATAACTAGTAGGGAGAATAGAGCTGGTCTAATTAGTTTAATTAATATCTTTGGAGGATTTGCATCTCTAATTGGTTTAATAATTGTAGGTTTTCTTGGTGATACTGGTGGAAATGAGAAAATAGAATATCTAATAATCTTAGAAATAACTGCTGGGATATTCATAATTACAGCAGCTATAAGCCTTTTCTTTACAAATCCACCAACTAAAAAACTAGAAAAGAAAACCTATTTTACCTTAAAACCATTAAAGGAAAATTTAACTTTCCGTAGATTTGTTATTCTAAATAGTATAATGAGTTTTTCAATGTCTTTAGGTTGGCCACTTTTTCCTATTGTTAGAAAATATTTTGCCACTAATTTAGAAAACACTTGGATGTGGGCAGTTTTTTGTATATTTCAGATTATTGCTCTTTTTGCTACAAAACCACTAATAAATAGAATAAAAAGAAAATGGTTATTGTTTATAGGTAGAGTAGGATTATTTTACGTTCCAATAAATATGGCAATAACTATCTTCTGGGCACAAACATGGTGGCACATGGCAATTTCAAGTGCTATTAGCGGATTTTGTAATGCTTTCTATTTTGTAGGACAAAGTAGTTATATTTTAGATTGCGCTCCTGAAGCTGAAAAAGGAACTTATACAGGCATCCATAATCTCTTTATTGGAATTGTTACATTTATCGGTTCATTAATTATGGGAATTATTGCTGACTATATATTGATCGTAAATAATGAATGGTTCACACTTTTTGTTTTATTAATGATTGTTGCTGTAATTAGAATTATTAGCTCTGTTACATTTCTTTTTCTAAAAGAACCAATTCAGAGCTAAAATCTTTGTTCTGATTTGGGATATGCTTGAAATGGAATTTTAGGTTCCAAATTAATCCAATCTCCTTGATTATCTAAATTAGTAAGTGATCGTAATAGATCAAAACTTACCCAACGACTTGCTTGAGGTTTATTCAAATATTCCCATAACCCATATTTTCCTTGAATGTTTTTAGCATAATTAACCATCTCAGTAATTCTTGAATCATTTAAACTACCTCCTACTCGCCAACATAGATCTAACATATATGATAAGTCAAAACGGGCAAAATAAGTAATGAATCCAGTTGCTTGTTCAAATCCTATTGTTCGAGCTACCTCAAAACCAAAGGTATATTGTTCTTTTGTATCTCTACCAAGTAACAAATCTAATGCTTTTTTTGCTACAGAGCTAGACTTCCTTTTAGGATGCAAGGAAAAGCAACTTAAAGCTCCGGTAGTGTTTGAACGACAACCCCATCTAGAATTAACAATCTTCCTATAACCTGCAACATATCCAAAATTCCCTCTAACAATTCCTGTTGGCCATGCACCATCATCCATTTTATTTTCAATTAACCAATCATAAGCCAATTCACATCGTTCATCAGTACTATAACCGCACATTGCTAAAGCTCTAAGAGGAATGGAAGTTTGCAAACTCATAATTTCGTAGCCATCTTGTATCAACCTTTTTTCACGTTGAGGAGGTAAGGACCAAGAACCATCCTTTCTTTGAACTGAAAACAAGTAATTAGCACCTTTAACTATGGGAGGATAGTTTTTATCAAAACCTAAATAACCTAACCGATAGAGAGCTTGTGCAGTTGCTGATATTTGAGTTCTATGTGCCCCACCAACAAAATCACCTTGCTCCCAAAAACCTTTTGTTGATTGTAATTTTATTAAATCTGATACTAACCGATCTTTTTCACGCAAAATCAATAATTCTTTAATTTCAGCATCGCTTTCATCTGTTTTGAGCAGTTCAGTTAAAACCAAATATCGCAAATTTGGTGATTGATCAGCTAAGAGTAAAGGAATCCAAGTCATTTTTGAACCTCCAATGAATTTCTGATATAAGGCGCAGACGGAGTTGTCATATGAGCAATCTCATCTGGCGTACCAGACGCAATTACTTTACCACCTTCAGGCCCACCACCAGGACCTAATTCAATAATATAATCACAAGCTGCCAACAAATCTGGGTTATGTTCAATAACAATTACGCTATGTCCTTTAGAGACTAATTTATGTAAAATTGAGATTAAGCGTTTAATATCATCAAGATGCTGACCTAATGTAGGTTCATCTAAAATATAGAGTGTATGTTGTTGAGCTTTTTTACTTAATTCTAATGCAATTTTTAATCTTTGAGCTTCCCCACCAGAAAGAGAGTAACTAGGTTGTCGGAGCACTAAGTAACCTAATCCTACATCAATAGCTAGCTTTAATTTTAAAGTAATATTTAGTTTACCTTCGAATAAATTGTATGCTTCATCAATTGTCAAATTATAAACATCTGGTAAGGAATAACCTTTGTATTTTATATCCCAAACCTCAGCAATATGACCAGATCCTCTGCATGTATCGCAAATTGTTCTTATTGAAGGTAGAAATTCCATATCGTTGAAAATATATCCACGTCCTTTACAACTAGAGCAAGCTTTTGTGAGCTGTTTTTTATCTAAATCCAATCTTTGAGCATCTTCAGTTTCAACGAAAACATTGATGAGAGCCTGTGATAGTCCTAAAAATGATAACGGACTTCGTATTCCACGTTTTGTTTGATCAATAACGATTGTCTCTTCTGGAGCACCTATAATTGCACCGTGTTCGCATGGATCAATTGGTTCATAAGCAACTGAAGTGGTATGTTTTTTGGGAACCAATGCTCTCCCTAAAGTATCTATCAATAAAGTGCTTTTCCCAGACCCAGAAACACCACAAAAACCTACCAATAAACCCAAGGGTATTTTCACTAATTTTTCTTTGAGATTATAAGCTGAAGCTCCATGAATTTCTAACCAACCACGAGGTTTTCTATTAGCATTCACTCGATTGAATGTGCGTTTAGTGTTCAACCATTCAGCTGTTATGGATTTTGATTGTTTTATCTCAGAAATAGTTCCTTTTGCTACAACTTCACCACCAGCAATTCCTGGTCTAGGGCCAATATCAACAATATAATCAGCTGCTTGTATAACTACTGGATCATGTTCAACAATTATAACATTATTACCTTCTGTTCTTAACTCCTTTAATGATTCAATTAAACTCCTCACTTCTGATGGATGCATACCTCGTGTAGGTTCATCTAATAAAATTGTTAGAGATGTTAAACCACTACCCAATAAACTTGCTAATTTAACTCTTTGAGCTTCTCCAGCAGATAGTGTAGCAAAAACTCTATTGAGATTAATATAACCCAAACCTACTTTTCTTAGAAATTCCAATCTTTTAATTGATGTTGATAAGCTAGCTCTAATGTTTTTAGAAATAGATGATGGAAGGTCAATTGCTCTTAGTGTTTTTTCAACATCTTCTAATGCTAGCTCTTTTAATTCATGTATATTATAACCATTAATCTTAACACTCAGATATTCAGGTTTTAACCGCCCCCCATTACAGCTTGGACATATTTGAGTCTCAGTATATGTCCCACCTACATCCCAATCTCGAATCCAACCATAGAACCCATTGAATTTCTGTTTAAAAGGGACTCTGTGTCCTTTTCGACCTATTGAAACACCTTCAAGTGGAACAGAATCACCAAAAAGGAAAGCATGTTGTGCTTCCTTTGTCATTTGATTCCAAGGCGTTGTTACGGGATCAAAATTATATCTTTCAGCTAATGCTTGAATGATATAATAGCCACCATTAAATTCTTTACAAATATAACCAAAAGGAAAGAATCCTGGTGAAAACATTGCTCCTTTACAAATGGGTTTTTCAGGATGAATAATTAATTTCTCAGGCACTGGTTTTCTAAGATTACCAACACCATTACAAGTTTTACATGCTGCAGCATAATTGTTGGGGGAGAATCTCCGTACTTTGGCAATAGGTTCAGTTGCTTTACAATTGGGGCAAATCCAAGTATCAGCTCTAATCATTTTAGTTTGGCAGTTTAAACAATATTTTTCACCAATATTAGCAAATAAAACTGCAAGATGAAAAGATAATTCTGTTTCAAGCCCAACAGTTTGTCTAATATTATATCGACGGCCATCTGAGCCAACTGCTATTGTAACTCCTAGTCCTGTTATCGAATCAACAGGTGCTTCAGGACCTTCTTTTAAACCTTGACGCTCGTATAATGACAACATTTCAAGATATCTACGCCTAGCTTCAAGCTCAAGGGTATTACTAATTAAACTTGATTTCCCAGATCCTGATACACCTGTAACTACTGATAGTTTATTCTTTGGAAATTCAACATCAATGTTCTTCAGATTATTTATTCTAGCGCCTTTTATCGATATTTTATTGATTTTGGTTTTTTCAGTTGAATGTGATGAAAATCTAGGATGGCTCTTCATGTCATCTTTTAGTGCTTGTCCTGTTAGTGATGTTTTTTCGCCATGTATATCCTTTGGCTTTCCAGCAAAAATTATTTGCCCACCCAAATCTCCTGCCCCAGGTCCTAAATCAATAATCCAATCAGCTGCACGAATAATATCTAGATTATGTTCCACAACAACTATTGTTGCCCCAGAATTAATTAATCGTGTAAGAACTTTAAGTAACCCTCTAATATCATAGGTATGTAAACCAGTAGTTGGTTCATCCAAAATTATCAACCGATCAGCTAAAGAAGATTGACCTAAGAATTTAGCTAATTTTACTCTCTGTGCTTCTCCTCCTGATAAAGTAGTAGAAGGTTGACCTAAAGGCAAATAATCCAAACCAACATCTGTCATTGCTTGTAAAATTCTAATCGCGTCATTGCGATTTTTTATTGATAATCTTTTTTCATCTTTTATCAATTGTAAAGCTTGAGAAACATTTAGTTTGTAAAAATCAGCTATTGATAATTTTTTAGAATTAAATTGAACTTTTCTTGCAAGAACTTCATCAGAAAATCTTTCACCATCACATGTAGAGCATTTTATCCAGGTTGATGGCAAATAACGCATTTTTACCTCAAGAGCACCTATACCATTACAATTACTACAAGCACCTTCAGGTCTATTAAAGGAGAAATGAGAAGCACTCAAATCTGTTTCTGATGCATAAATATCTCTAATGATATCTGATAATTTAGTATAGGTTGTAGGGTTTGAACGAGGATTTCTTCCAATGGGATTTTGATCAACAATTACTGGTTTTAAATCTCTTCCAAAAACTTCTTCACAACCAATTGGTTTATTTTTCTTTAGAGAAGGTACTAATACCTCTTCTATTAAGGTGCTTTTTCCAGATCCAGATACACCTGTTATCATTGTTAATCGATTAATAGGAATAGAGACATCTATCCCTTTCAAATTCCGAAAAGTAGTATTTTTTAAAGTAATATATTCGCTTGGAACTTCCTTTTCATCAGGGAGTGCTAATTTCTCCCTTGAGCTAAAATATCTACCAGTAATAGTATTGCTTTCCCACAAACCTTCTGTTGTTCCAAAATAGACAATCTCACCGCCTTCTAAACCAGCTTTTGGTCCAATGTCTATTACTTTATCAGCTATTGCCGCAGCTGTTTTATCATGTTCAACAAAAATCACAGACCCTTTTAGATCCTTAAAAATGGGAAGGAAATTTTGAACATCAGCCATATGTTGTCCAATAGTTGGCTCATCCAAAACATACAGCATATCTTCTAATCTACTTGAAATTGCTACAGCTAACCTAACTCTTTGTGACTCACCTCGAGATAATGTTGGTGAAGGTCTATTCAAAGATAGATAACCTAAACCTACCTTATATAAAGAATCCAATCTTTTTCTAATTTCATAAACTAATCTTTTACATTCTTTTGGTAAATCTGGTTCATTGAACAATACCTTTACTTTACTTATAGAGCATGAAAGTAATTCTGAAAATGTCATATTATTCCAATAAACAGTCATTGTTATTGGGTGTAATCCTGAGTTTTTACAATTCTCGCACCCTTTTCCTTTACAAAATGGGCAAGATGTGTGAAAATGAAGTGGTTTAATTTCACCAAGATGGTTACCACAATAAGCACAAACATTGGTCTTTGAAAATGAGATATCATATTTGTCGTATTTAATTTTAATATTTAATGAACCTAAAGCAAAAACATCTTGAACTATTGTACGAATTTCTTTAATAGTAGTCACTTTAGTGATTTTAGGCATTCTAATTTCAATAGTATGTTTAACGATTGGATCCAAAGGTATATTGGGCAAAACCTCACTATCAACGATAATATTTTCAGCCCCAATAGAGTTTGATAACAGATTCAATAATGTTTTATGACTACCTTGTGAATTTATGACTATAGGAGCTATTATTAGCAAATCATTGTTTCTTTTGAGTAAGGTTATTTTTTCAACAATTTCATCTTCATTTTTAATGATAAGTTTAGAATTACATTGTGAACAAAGTCTTTCACCAAAATTAGCATAAAGTAATCGTAAGAAAGGATGTAAACCAGAAGCTGTAGCTAATGTTGATAATGGATTTCTATTTAGAAGGTTTTGTCCAACAGCTATTGTTGGACCTAAACCAGTAATATTTTCAACATTTGCTGGTGATAATCGTAGATTTGATGTTGTTATTGAATAAATATCTAAAAACCGTCTTCTTGCTTCATTGTAAAGTGTATCAAATACTAACGATGTTTTCCCTGAGCCAGATATACCTGTGACAACTGTTATCCCATCATCGATGTCAATATTAACATCTTTTAAATTGTGCTCTTTTGCACCTTGAATTTGAATTTTCATATAAAATTCCTCAAGGAAAATATCACAAATAATTGTGTATGATGTAGCTTAAGACCCTTACAATAAGTTTTTGGCAGTTTATCTTTACTTTTCTTCTTATAAAATGACAATATTAGGGATAAGCGAAAATATTAACTTTAATAGTAGCGAACATTCTAGTGATAAATAATTACTTTGGAGCATGACATATCTTGAGTGGTGAGTATTATTCCGAAAAATTATCTGCTAATAAACTAAAACGATGTTATGATATAGCTTCACCCCGTATACAGCAATATCTTGAGATGGAAATACAATTCTTATTATCCTATATTAATGAACAAGATACTGTTCTTGAACTTGGGTGCGGATATGGAAGAGTTTTAAAACTGATAGCTCAAAAAGCAAAATCTATCACAGGTATAGATATCTCTGAAGAAAGTATTACATTTGCTAAAGAATATTTGAAAAGTTTTAGCAATGTTGAATTGTACAAAATGAATGCTAGCGATTTACAGGTTTCCTCTATTTTTGATGTTGTTGCTGTAGTACAAAATGGTATTTCAGCTTTTAAAATTGAACCTGAAATACTCATCAAGGAATGTCTTAAGGTAACCAAACCAAAAGGAAAAATTCTCCTTTCAAGTTACTCAAGTAAAATTTGGGTAGAAAGATTAGAATGGTTTAAGCAACAAGCCAATGAAGGATTACTAGGTGAGATTGACTTGGAAAAGACAGGTAATGGAATCATTAGATGTAAAGATGGTTTTGTTGCAACCACTTTTACAGAAACCGATTTTCAAAGTTTGTGTGATAGATTAAATCTTCAATATGAAATCAAAGAAATCGATAACTCGAGCCTTTTCTGTATAATTGAAAAATAAAAAAAGAAATTTGGCAAAGGCCAAATTTGTTACATTAATTTTTCTAATTCATCAAGAAAATATTCAAAACGTTTTATACCTAATTTCCAGAATTCGGAATCAGTTACATCTAATCCTAACATTTCACCAATTTCTTTTGGTGAGATACTGCTACCAACTGCTAGTGCTTTCTTTAATTTTGGAACGAATGACTTTCCTTCATCAAGATATTTTTGATATAAAGCATAAACAAATAGCTGACCATAAACATATGGATAATTATAAAACCTAAAATTAGGCATGAAGTAGTGTTGTTTCATTGTCCATTCAGCATCCATAACTTCAAGCCAATCTATAGCATCACCATAAATCCTATCACGATTTTTGGTCCAGAAACCACTTATCTTCTTGTAATCCAAATATTCACCACGCTTAATGGCATCATACATATCTTGTTCAAACCATGCACGAGCGGATACTTGAAAAGCAGCCATGCCTGCACCATCTAACACTTGACATATAATAGCTTTCTTTTCTTCTTTTGATTGTGCTTTCTTTAGAAGTAAATCAGTAACTAAAAGTTCGCCAAAAATTGATGCTGTTTCAGCTACTACCATAGGCATTGATCCATTTAGTATTGTTTGTTCTCGAGTGAAATAGTAATCATGAGTCGCATGCCCTAATTCATGTGCTAATGTATATACACCATCTAATGAATCATTAAAGGTTTGTAACATAAAAGCTGATTTACCTTTATGCCAACTTGAACAAAAAGCACCATTTCGCTTACCAAATCTTGCAGAGGCATCAATATGATTTTTGGCGTACATATCTCTTACGCCAAAAGTATAATCATCATCAAAATTACTATAAGCTTCCAAAACGATTTCTTTGGCTTTTTCGAAAGTATAATCCATACTTGGAGCGTCTGGTAAAGGAGCATCAATATCATAATTTGTTAATTTCTTTAATCCAAGCAATTTAGTCTTCAATGTTAAATATCTTCGGTAAACATGTGAATGATTATCTATGGTTTTTAATAAACTATCAATAATATCTTGTTCGACATCGTTAGCAATTAAACTAGAATGCATTTCATTTTTGTATTTGCGACGTTTACAAACAGCTATCCAGTCATTGCAAATATTTCTTAAAGCATCAGCAAATAATTCACCGTCTTTACCAAGTAATTCATAAATTGCTTGATTTGCTGATTTTCTAGTTTCTCTATCAGGATGAGGTAATAGAGCATTTGCTTTACCATACGATAGTTGTTGCTTTTCTCCCATGACTTCAACTTCAAATAGCCGAGTATTCAACCATTTACTCTGTAATTGTTGCCATCCAACAATTCCAAATTGATCCTTTTCAATAATTATTTGCTCTTCAATTTCTGATAATTGATGTGGTACTCTACGATGTAATTTCTCTAAATAATGTTTATAATTAATTAATTCAGGATCAGAAATTAATGAAGGATTCTCAAAAACAAGCTTACCAATGTCTAATGATAAGAAAGCTAATCTTTTACCAAATTCAGCTCCTAATTTACTAACTCTATCGTTTAATTGTTGAGTATCAGATAAAGTCATGTTTGCTGCAAAAGATAGTCTAGCAAACATCCCCAAACTTCTGAATTCAACTTGATATTTTTCATATTCAACTAGTAATTCTTTTAGTCCTTTGGCTGCTAAGTCTTTAATCTTCCCTTGATACTTCTTCTCAAGGTCATCAACCATTTTAGTGATTTCTTCAATTGCTTTATCGATTGAGGGATCAGTTGTACTTGGAAATACATCTGTTAAATCCCAAGCTATTTCTTCTGTCATTTTATCATCTTCGTTGATATTTTTCAGATTTTTTATTTTATTATGAGATTTCTTTTTTTACATCAATATATTTTTCATATAACTTGTTATCCATTATTTTCTTAATAACTTGAACGACTTGCCAAATATCATGAAAAGAATTGTATAGAGCTGCAGGTGCAAGTCTGATTATATTTCTAGGTCGGAAATCAGGCACTACTCCTTCTGCTCTTAATGCTTCACTTATTTCATAAGCAAATTCTTCATGTTCTAGAGCTATATGCCCCCCATGTTTCTCAGGTAACCTAGGAGTTCCGATTGTAAAATTATAAGGTTCAATACTAAGGATATTATCTATGAGAAACATTAAGTAACTAGTTAATTTCAATGATTTTTTACGAATTGCTTCAATACCTGCTTCAAGTGTAACCTTTAATGCTCCTTCAATAGCTGCTGCACCAATTATCCCTGGGGATGATATTTGCCAACGACCAGCTGTAGCTGCTGGTTCAAATTCTAATGACATATTAAATTGAGTCATTTTATTATTACCGAACCAACCTACTAAACCTGGGTGTTTATTGAAATGTTCCTTATTGACATAAAGGAAAGCTGATGCACCTGGTCCACCGTTGAGATATTTGTAACTACACCAGAGAGCAAAATCTACTCCCCAATCATCAAATCTATGAGGAACAGTTCCAATTGAGTGGCTGCAATCGAATCCAATTAAAATTCCTTTTTTATGGGCTTCTTTTGTTAATAATTCCATATCTAATAATTGACCACTGCGATAAAAAACTGAGGGTAAGAAAATAATCGCAACCTCATCACTCATTAAATTGATAATATCCTCTTCATAGATAAAGCGATCATCTCTACTAGGAGTTAATATAAGATGTTGTTTTGGATCCAATCCTTTCAAAAGTATTTGGCTTTCCAGAGCATAAATATCCGTTGGAAAATTTAATTCATCTGCTAATATTTTTGTTCTTTTACCTTTAGGTTTATAGAATGTGCTTATTAGTGAATGAATATTTATAGTCGTTGTACCAGTAGCTACTACTTCCTCAGGTTTAGCCCCAACTATCGATGAAATCATAGAGCCAAGCTCTTCACTAAAATAAAACCAAGGTTTATCAGCTTCTAACCAACCTTTTATAGCTAATGTTTTCCATTCATCAATTACTCTTAAAAGGCACTTTTCTGCTTCTTTAGGCATTAATCCCAAAGAGTTACCATCCATATAGAGAGTATTTTCAGGGGTGATAAATTCATCTCTAAATTTTCTTAAAGGATCTTCAGAATCTAATCTTTTAGCAAAATCCTCGGTCAAATCAAACTCGATTGTCAAAAAATACATCCTCAAATGTGATAATTGTAATGAAAAAATAAGTTTTCTGATTAAAAATAATAAAAAAATATGCTAAAATACCTGTTTTAAGCGAAAATCCGACAAAAATATGCTGATAAAATTACTAGATATATGGAATCAGTCACCACAAGTGCGGATTATATCTTCTCAACGCTTTTAATACATTATAACTAAGTATAATTAGTAAATCTCAGAGAGATTATGAATTTATAAGAGTGATTATAATTGAACGTTAGAAAGCTTTTCAGAAACAAGAAAGCCGCAAGTGGCGTGATTGCAACTGTCTTACTAATAGGTTTGACAATTGCAGCAGTAGGTATTGTTTATGGCATCTTGAATTCAACATTAGACTTTAATTCAAAAGTTGATACAGCAGGTTATGTTAATGCTAAAGATGCAAATAATGATGGTCTTATTGATACCATTTCTTTAGGTTTATTAAATAAAGGTTTAAGAGATGCTGGAATCGAGAGCGTAGTAGTTGTTCAAGGTGATACAACTTATTTATGGTATACTCTTGAAAGAGAAGTCGCACTCAGTACCATAACTGAAGTAAACTGTTACGCAATTGGTTTTATAGATCAAATTCAAGCTTTTCAACCATTCTATGTTGAAATAACTTTTGATGGTGAAGTATATACATCACCTGGTTATGTTGCCTCTTTACCAAATCAAGTTCCAGCAGAAGTATTAGATGGAATTGCTGATGAAGTAGATGATGGTTTTCATGATTATTTAGTTTTAAGAACTGCTGAAGATGATGCCTATGGTAATCGCGACTTCCCAGCAGAACAAGGCTACTCACCAACATATTGGTTCTTATTAGGAGCTTTTGAAGACGACAATAAGAAACCAGACCTTGATTTCGATTATATTGATTATTCAGGATTTGGAACTGAAAGTGATTTCACTCCTTATCTATTAGATGGCCGAATATTTGATGAAACTGGCGACCAAACAGACAACAAAGTTTTACCTTATGTTGATGCTGGTGAACACGCTGGTTTAATTGCACTAAACAAATATGGTAAATGGGATAAACAAGATTACCTAGATTGGGGCAAATATGGCGTAGCCTATATGTGGTCCTATATCTATGTTGATGGCGATGAAGCAATTACTTGCGATATTGGTGCAAATGGTGGAACAGAATTCAAACTCTGGTTAAATGGTGATTACCTATTAACTGGTACCAAGAAAAACAACTGGTATGTTGAAGATGGTATAACACTCAATCCAGGATTGAATTTAATCATGCTTAAAGTCTCAGCAAAGACCGATGCTCATTTCGCCGGTCAAGTACTCCTCTTTAATGCAGCAATAAATGAACAGTTAGCCTCTCTCTACTCAGTCTGGCCAACTGTTAATGATCTATAAGTTGGAAACTAATCCTTAATAATCTCGAACATTAAATAGTGTCTCTCCCTCCAAAAATTCATAATCTCTTTTTTTTTAAGGGATTATTAAGGATCTTCCCCAACTTTTTCTTCTCTTTTTCCTCTTTTTTCTTTTCATTTTCATGATAGTATTTATTTGTATAGTCTATTTTCAAGTCGCAATTAGGGATGATTATATGAGAATAATCTTAGTAAGGCATGGCGAGACTGATTGGAATATTGGCGACAAACGTTTTAGAGGGACAATGGACATCCCATTATCAGAATATGGTTTACAGCAAGCTGAAGCAGTAGGATTAGCACTTCAAAAAGAAAATATTGATGCTATTTATTATAGTGCTCTTTCACGCACAAAACAAACTGCACAAGCTATTAGGAAATATCATCCAAAAGCTGAATTTTCTGAAGAACCTTTATTATTAGATTTAAATTTTGGAGATTGGCAAGGTAGAACACATAAAGAAGTATTCAAAGAAAATCCTGAAAATGAAATAAATTGGAACTATCACCCTGAGAAGTTAGTTTTCCCTAATGGTGAGTCTTGGAATGATGTCTTTGATCGAATAGATAGATTGTTTGAAATGATGAAAAATGAAGAGGAAAAAGACATTGTTGTTTTTGTAAGCCACCGAGTTGTGCTAAGCATAATACTTCTCTATATTTTAAATTTAGATGTGAACTATTTTTGGACATTCAATATAGACAATGCATCAATCACAGAATTATTAATCAAACCTGATAAAGTCATTGAAATAATAAAAACCAATGATACTCATCATTTGAAATAAGAGAAATAGGGAGAATCAAGCTCCCGATTCAGTAATTTTAGAAATTTTCAGTTGTGAAATGTCATTAAGCATTGCTTTGTAATCAATCCATTCAACCTCATCGAGCATGTATTTTACATTCAATCTTCTAGATTTTTGCTTTGTGTATAATCCAATAAGATTGACTATTACCCATTCAAAACTTAGGCAGAAATTAATTCTTGACCATAAGTAGACTAATAATTCCCAGAAAACCATCACTAAAATAGCATATAGAATAACCTTATATTCATCACCTATTCCAAAAACTGCACCTTGAATCATATTGATATTTGTGTTAAAAGCTAGATTATAGAAAAAACCAATAATTGCACGAGGGATGAGTTCAAAAATTTGTAGGACATATAAGGAGAGAGAGATTATACCCCATCTTCTAAAATGCTTTACTATTACATTATTAGCAAATTTTTCAGACTTCCCTCTATATTCAACCAACCATAATAAGAGGAACATAGAACAAATCTGGGCTCCAAACATTAGGAAATAATTACCTAATGGTGGTCGAGTATTATCTAATGAATAGAATCCTAAAGCAATGAACACTCCTCCTAAGCCCATTGTTCCAACACCAGATAAACCACCAATTAAAGGAAAGCGTTTAACTGGATTTTTTCTTGCTAATGTTAAACCAATTATAGCTCCAATAAATGCTGTTGCTAAATATGGAAAGATTGGTTCAATATCACCTGCAAAAATGGTTAAAATCCAAGCTTTAAATGAAGCATTTAATGGTTGGAACTCCAGACTGGGCCAGGTTGGGTCAGGGCCAAGATTAACACCAGGAGGGAGTGTTGTTGGAATTTCCCAAGGCATATTATCCACCCAATAATGAATAAAGGGAGATAAAATAAGGATTAACAAAGCTAAAGAGCTAAAAATAATAATATTTCGTCGATATTTTTCATGGCCATTATTCCTTAATAAGAAGAATAAGATAACAGCATTGATGATCATCGACCAACCGATTATACGCAAAGTACCCATTGAGAAAAAACCATTCCAAAGAGGGTAAGTATTAGTCCAATCACCAGTTCTAAAAGCTACCCCAAAATAACCTTGGTATAAGAAACTATCATCAATAATATTAGCTATACATAAAGCAGCGCCTGATAAAATCTGTTTAATCAAAACAGTTTTGGGGTTGTATCCATCAGTTATTCTCTTTGAGATAGCCATACTATTAACTGTAGATGATATAAAAAGGAAATATGAATTCCAGATTGCAAAAAATCCTAAACCAAACATAAGAATCAGCACTGAAATAGGAAGGGAGAGAATTTGATCTGGGTTATTAATTATATAGCTTGAATCATACATATTCGCTGCAGCATGAACAAAGACCATTAACCAAATTGCTAAACCTCTTTGAAAATCGAGAGAAGCAATTCTTTTAGACATTTCTTTTTGAGGAGTATCAGAATCTCTAATTGACACTTTAAGTATACCAGCTTATAACACTGATATTGAAAAGCAGTTGTATTATAAAAAAATTGTCTAGAAAAAAACTGATAAATAAAATTATTATTTATCGTTTTTTAATATCAGTTCTAATAGGTACTACCATTGATATTGAGATTTTTTGCAAACAATGAGGGCAATTACCATTGGTTTTGACCCATTCTTGTATATGAGAAAGATGACCTTTGGCTTCACATAAGCTACAATAACCAATTTCGTCACCTAATGATATTGGTAATTTACAAACTTCACATCGTAAGATTTCTTCACCACAATCAGGGCAAAGTTTGAAATCACTGGCAATAGGATACCCACAAATATGACAGGTGTAATTACTAATCACCTTAAAGCTATCAACAATTCGATTAATTGCTTCTTCAGCTTCAACGGTTTCATCTTGAAGTAATTGAGGTATCTTGACAACATCTTTTTGGACCTTGAATGCTAATTCATCTGGTAAATCTAATAACCATTTTTCAAGCTCTAAGGTTTCTTTGAATTTAAGTAAGGAAGCCATACGTTCCAATGAGATTTCACTGTATCGTTTGATGATTTTACGCAGGTTAGCTTCTCTTTCTGCTTGTAATGCAGCCTCAGCTTCGTCTGTTTTTTGTTTTGTTAATATTTCTTTTCGCTTTTGCTCAATTTCATATTGTAATTGTTTATTTGCCAAGTTTCTTTTTAGGGCATCAGATTTGTAAGCACTTAATAATTGTTCATAATCGCTAAAACCTAATTTCTTACCAATAGAACTTAGCATAAATGCTGCTAATGATCTAACGAGTGGGTCTTCATCCTCCATAATTATAATTAACTCTGGAATAGCTAACATAGGATCAATATCCACAATTAGTTTTGTAGCTTTATCTCTAATCTCAATTTCATCGCAATTTTTAATCAAACCAATTAATGCTGATGCATAACCTTTTGCGCCAAGCATTAGTAAGCTGTTCTTAACAATTTCTAATAACTCTATGTCTTCAACTTCATTTGTGATAAATTCAATCAACTCGGGGATGACTACCTTAGAACCAATATAACCTAGTGCTTTACCTGCTTCTTTTCTAATAGTAGTGTTATAGTCTTCAAAGAGTAATGCTAATATTATAGTAGCGGAGCTTTCAGAACCCATTTCAACAAGAGTTTGCAATGCTTTGACACGGACATCTTCATTAATATCATCATCAAGTATTTTCTCTAACTCTTGAACTATATCTTCACCACCAATTTTACCTAGTGCTTCTATTACTTCAACAAGAAAATTGTAATCATCTTCTTTGTGTAATAAATCAATCAAAACCTCAGTTGCTTCTTTAGCTTTTAATTTTCCTAAGGACCGCACCGCTTCAGCCCTTACATAAAGATCAGGATCTTCAACACAAGCTTCTAGTAAAACTGGTAATGACTCTTTGACGTTAATTCTACCAAGGGCTTCTGCAGCAACTGATCGTTCATAGGGAGATTCGCTATCAACTAACCGTGTTAATAATTTCGGGATAAATTCATCAATACCTAATTCTCCCAAGGCAGCTTCAATATTTACCTTTATCTCTTCAGTTTCAACTTTTTCTAATGTTTTAGTTAGGAGTTCTATAACTTCATTTGTACCAATTTTTGTTATTGTTTTAATTGCTTCAACACGAACAAGATCGATATCATCTTCATTACGAATTACCTCAACAAGCAAATCTACTATATCAGAACCAACTATACGCTCTAAGGATTGCATAGCAGTTATTCTTATGGATTGATCATGGAAATTTAAAATGATATCTTTTAAAGGATTAAAAGCATCACGAGCTGAACTTCCCATTTTACCTAAGCTTTCAATTATCAATGGAAGGATTTCTTCATCGTCATAATAATTTGATATTAGATCAATTAACTCTGGAACAGCTTTTTTAGCTTTTGAGCCATAACTACCAAGTGCTTCAATAACTAGAAAAATAACATCATAATCGTATTCATTTTTGAGAGATTCAATAAGATATGGGATAGCTTTAGCAGCTTTATCACCATAATTACGTAATTCTTGTATCGCTTCAAATCTAATTGCAGCATCAGTACTCTCACTAAATGAGGTTATTAATTCATCAATTCTTTTAAGGATATTATATTCTTCTTCACTCATTTTTATCTCAAGCTCTCTCTAAAGTTAATATTTCAGATTCAGTATTTAGAAAAAAGGACATTCTCATTAATGAAGTTTAGTTATTTGGCAAAAAATTATTATTTTTAATAAAGCATTAGAAGCTAACAATGAAACAACTTGATAATTTAGTTATAATAAATGAATGACTCAAGTTTACTGAATTATATTTTCGTTCTTAAATGGGAGGGTTATATCGTATCATTACTAGAGGTTGGTTAAGATTAATACCATAAATGCATCTAATAAAACAGAGAATATTAGTTTTTATAGGGAAAAGAAAAAAGCATTATTTTTGGGCAATGAAGCAGCAGTTCAAGGGATTTTAGAAGCAGGTATAGCTTTTATAACCGGTTATCCAGGATCACCGAGTACCGAAATCCAAAAAGAACTCTACAAATTAAGTCAAAAAAAGCAAGTGTTTTTCAGATACGCTTTAAATGAAAAAATTGCTTTAGAGAATGCTGCAGCAGCAGCTCTCTCAGGTATTAATGCAGCAGTCATACAAAAACACGTTGGATTAAATGTTGCTTCAGATGCTTTAATGACTTTGGCTTATTTTGACTATCCAGCTGGATTAGTGATAATTGTTGTAGATGATCCAGGATGTTTGTCTAGCCAAAACGAGCAAGATTCTCGATTTTGGGGAAAATTCGCTCACCTGCCTGTTTTTGAACCATCAACTGTACAAGAAATAAAAGACTTTGTAGTAAAAGCAGTTAATATAGCTAAGAAATATCATACGGTCAGTATAATAAGAATGACCCATCTAACAGCTTTGAGCACAGCAGAAATAGAATATACACCAAAAAAAGAAAAATTAGATTGGAAAGGTAATTTTGTTAAAAGTTATCGATTCTTAAATCCAGAAAGATATCAATTGCATAAAGAAATGCATAAAAAACTAGAACGTATAAGTCAAGATGAGATTTTTACAGAATTAAACTCAATAATCGGTAATTTTGATAGCAAAACTGAGAAATTAATTGTAACTCATGGATCAATTTTTCCAGTTGTTAATTATATGAATAAATTTACCCAAACAAATTTACCAATTCTAAATATTAGAGCTATTCATCCTTTAAATAAAGAACAAATTAGCTCGATCATTTCGAATTTCAAGTATATTTACTTTATAGAAGAACTTGAAACTTATCTTGAAGATGAGATAGCATCAATAATTGGGCACGAAAATTTAAATGTTAAAATCTTTGGTAAGCAATTACTGGAGATACCAGAAGACAATCGAATAATACCAGATGTTTTACATGAAGCATTTTTACGAATTAAATTTGATCCTAATAATTCTGAGATTTTTAAAAGGAAAATTGAGAATCAGTTAGAATATCTTACAAAATATAGAACGGATGATTTACTAATACCTAAAACATTACCTCAACTTTGCACCGGTTGTCCACATAGAGGTGCTTATCAAGCAATTCAAAAAGCAATCAATACCTTTGATTTCATCGTCCCATCAGATGTTGGTTGTTATTCCTTAGGTCAAGTGCCACCAATAGAAATTGGTGATTTCTGGTTGTGTATGGGAGGGAGTATAGGAACAGCAATAGGATTTTCATTAACAAATGATAAACCAGTTATTGCAGTGATTGGAGATGGAACCTTCTTCCACGCAGGAATATCACCTTTAATTGAAGCAGTATTGTATAATCATAATATCACAGTTGCAGTATTGAATAATGCAACAATCGGTATGACTGGAGGCCAACCATCACCGTCTTCCAATGAAGATTTTGTAGGTAATTACATCAATTTAGAAGAATTCATCAAGAGAATAGGAGTCAAATTTGTCAGATCTGTTAATGTAGAAAATATTAGAGAGAATAGTAAGATATTCAAAGAAGCTATTGCCTATGAAGGACCTGCGGTAGTGATTTTTAATGGTGAGTGCGCAATACAACAATTAAGGAAGGGTAAAGTAAACAAACCTTCATATATTGACCAAAAATTATGCACAAAATGTGGTAATTGCCTAATAGATTTTGCTTGTCCAGCAATTGATAAGGCGAACAATGAATTTGTAATTAATCAAGAAACATGTGTTGGCTGTAATATCTGCCATGATATTTGTTTAAATAACGCAATTAAGATGCGCAAATGAGGGAGAAAAATGTTTAATGAAAATAAACCTGTAAATATCGCTGTTATTGGTTTAGGTGGCCAAGGCATTGTTACATTATCTAATCTAATAATAAACGCCTTTTATCGAATGGGATTAAAAGTTGTGATGAATGAAGTTCATGGCTTATCTCAACGTAGTGGATCAGTTTCTACTTTGATAAGAATAAATGATGATAAAAGTCCTTTATTCACTTATGATGATACCAATGTGATAATAGGTCTAGATACTCTCGAGACATTAAGATACCTCTATCTAGCAAGAGAGTCAAAGCCGATTGTTTTAATGACCAATAAATGTGAGCTACGTAATACCGCTACTTTAGGCATCGAAGTTTTTCCAAATGTAGAAGATATAGAAGCGGAAATAAAAAGAAAATCGCACAAAATTTACCTCTTTGATGCTTTAGATTTTGAAAGTAATTTTAAAGCTCGATTTAAACCATTAAATGTAGCTATTTTTTCTGCTTTTACTAGTATATCGGAATTTAATATTGATGAAAAAATAGCTAAAAGTGTAGTTTCTGATTTATTAGGGAAATATGCTATTTTAAAGCGAATTAATGAACGAGCCTTCAATGAAGGTAAAAAATGGATTAAATTGGAGGGATAGTATGTCAATAATGATAATTGGATCTGATATAGTAGGGTGTGCTTTAGCCGCAAAAATTCAAAATAGTGGTTTTGAAGTTTCAATACTTGGAATGGAGGAACATAAAAGGCAATTCAAGCAAAATCCTACCATCCTTGAAAATAATAATGAAAAATTAAAGGAGCAATTGAAAATAGTAACATTAGAAGATATAATGAAAAACAAAGATGAACAACCTGAAGCTATGTTTATAGCTTTGAAAGCACATCAGACAATAGAAATCCTAAAGCAATTGGAGAATTTAATTCCCATAAATATACCATTAATTTCTATTCAAAATGGATTAATTATTGAGGATATTTCACAATTAACAAAATTCAATAATTTATTCGGGGCGGTTTTAGGATTTTATTTAATCAAAGGAGAAAAAAATGAAATAAAACAAACAAACGAAGGCAATATCACCTTTGGGAAATTCACAACCGAAGAAGATAGAAGCATCCCTGAAAATATAAAGGAACTTTTAACCAATATTGCTCCTTTATCTATTTCAAATAACATTAGAAGAGATATCTGGATGAATGCATTAATCCATTCCATAATTGAGCCTATTTGTGCAATTGGAAATATGCCTGTAGGTGAAATTTTGAGGGAAAAAGCATGTGTATTTCTAGCACTATGGAGTTGGCGTGAATTCTTGGAGGTCCTAAATCGACTAAACATTAGACTTGTTCCATTACATGAGCAATTTAGCAGTGATATACTCTATAGTTATGATTTGTACAGTTACTTTAGAGCAAAAGAAGTAATCAGAAAAATGTTAGAACCTATGAAAGATGTAACTGTTCCAATGGTTCATGATATACAAGAAAATAAGAAAACAGAAATAGATTATCTAACTGGAAGGGTAAACCTTATTGGTAAACAGCTAGGTGTTGAAATGCCCATAAATGAAATGCTAGTGCAAACAATAAATGACTTGGAAAATAACAATGCCAAAGCTGGGAAAGGATTATTACTGAAATTATATAGGAAGGCAATTATTGAATACTTCTAAAAAAGGAGCTATAATTTACGTTTTTGACGTAAATCATAAGCTACCATTCCAATTATTATTGGTACAGCTATAACAATAAGAGTCAATGAATTCAATCCGAAAATTTGCGTATTGGATGATGGTGTAGTTTGAGGAGGAGTTGTAGGAGTTTGTGTAGGACTATCCCAACCAGCCAATCTAGCAAACAACCACCAAACCGCATAGGCTTTAAGATTGCCATTTAGCGCTTGGGTATGGGCAGGAGAACAGTCAAACCAATCATCTGGATTAGCATCTTGCCAATCAAGAGCCCAATTGGAATCCAAGGTAGTATCGTTATCGGAATCATAATCACAATTATCATTCGCTCTTTTATTCAAATAATAATAACCATCTGGATCATATGATTCAATATCAGCAAAATCATAAAGAATTTTTTCATTATCAATACAATAATTACGGATTTGCTCATTGCGAATATGAAGATTACCTTCTAAACCAGAACCATCCAAATGGCCTGTCATATAAACAAATTTTACATCAGGGTAATCATTTTCTAATCCATTCATAAGTGATAGATAATCATCAATGTCACTTTCAGTTGCACTTGACACTTCTCCACACCAAGACCACATAATGACATTTACATCATCGCTGGAGGGATTGTCAAGATAAGTTCGAGTTAAACTTTCCCAAGTAACATAATCAGGATTACCAAGATCTCCTGATGAAAAATAATCATCAATATCTAATGCCCCTTCTAATGGCCCATCATTCCAATCATAAAGCCCTTCTAAACCTCCATTACTTTCTTTAAAGTCAGGTAAAGAATCCATACCAGTAATAATTTGACTACCATGAGAAGTATGTTGATAAGCAATATGTAAATCAATTTTTGCTTGATTAATTGCTGATTCTGGAACTTGGTCCAAACGAATCATATTAGCTATATTATGATCAGCTATTATTGCGCCAGCATGAGGATTCAAGTTAGTATTATTATCATCTTCATCATAAGCATTAATTTGTAAAGGTATAACCATGAATCCTATAATCATAAGAAGTAAGGTAAAGGATTTAAGTGCTTTAATTAAATTCACCCTCTAAATAAATTATTTACTAAAGTATTATTCACTTCATCCTTTATAAATGTAAGAAAACGAAATATCGAAAATAGTTGATTAATTAGTAGATATCCGTATACCACCTCTTTCCAAGTGGTGTTGATCATGACTCCAGATTTCAAGTATACTTTCTGTTCGTTTGTAGCTTTTAGGATCAGTAATAGTCTCAGGTTTTTTAATCAATTCCTCAAGTAGTGAAATGAGTTTTTTCCTAGTATCAAGAAATTGTTTTCTAGCATCTCTCAATGTAATCGCGCGGTGCTTTTCCATTATATAATCATTCCAAATGGTATATTTCATCACTAGCTTTTCATATTCGAATTGAAATTTACTTGCTTCACCTTTGAGTTTCATTTCAACTAATCTTATATATTCAACATCCCAGGTCCAAATATGTATTAAAACATCTATTATCCCCCAACCATTAGGAGCTTTATAACTATCTGTTAATGAATACAACATATTCGTTGTTCTTTTTAAAAGCTCGATTTTTTTCTCAAAAGAAGTTATTTCTGCCATAAGTTATACTACCAATCATCACTTAAAAAAGCTATGAGTTAAAACTTTTAACGTATTTAATATACTATCCTAATATAACTTAAACCTAAAATAAAAACACCTATTAATGACACAATTGAGATTGGAAAACCTACACGAGTAAATTCAAACCACGAAATGTCAATACCTCTTTTTTTAGTTGTTTCTAAAACAATAATATTACTAGCTGCACCTAAAACGGAAGTAGCTCCAGCAAAGGTGGTTGTTAATGCTGCTGTAACCCAGAAAAGAGGAGTATCTAATACTGTACCTGGGAGAATATATGAAACAATAATTGCTACAGGAACATTTGAGAATAGTTGTGAAGCAAAGAACAATATTATAACAAAAACAGTAAAGGTAGCATAATCAATTTTAGCATGAGAAAGGAGAGGAGAAATTATCCAATTATTGAATATATCAGAGGATGTAACAGAATTAATCACTACAAACATCCCACCAAAAAATAACAATATACCCCAATCCAACCTTGCTAGAATTTCACCACGTTCATTTCTAATAAAAAGAAAAACTCCTACAACAGCTAAAATTACTATTGCCATAGATATTTCAAAAAAAGATGTTATAATTATTCCAATTAACATTAATCCAAGAGCAACAAGAGCTGGAATAGAAAGGGATTCATATTCATGCTTTTCATAAAATGATGGCACTTCGATATATGGTGTACTGCAGAACTCTTTTCGATAAAATAATCTAATTAAAAGAAAACTTCCTAGTAGAGCTAAAATTGTTGGTCCTAATGTCCATGCCCCAAAGATTAAAAATGGCATACCACTTGCTTGTGCAAATATAAAATTCTGAGGATTACCAGTAGGAAATAATGCTGACCCAAAAGTCAAAGCAATTGCTACAGCAATAACAAATGGTTTTGATTCACATTGAATTTGCTTTGCAAAATAAATCAATATTAACGGAGCAAAAATTGCTACTGTATCATTAATTAGAATAGCTGCTGATAAACCAAAACCTAAATGGATCCACAAGAGAAGATTGCGACCATTTTTTGCTCTATTCATCAAAAATTTAGCCCCTTTTTGGAGAATCCCACTCATATCTAAAGCAGTAACAATAACAAACATGCCAAAAAGAAAAACGAAAACATCAGCTTGATCAGCAATTACTAAAACTGCATTTTCAAAACCATTTGGTTGAGTAAAAACTAAAATAATTGCTGCAATGAGGAAAGCAGTCCAAGCTGGAATTTCTAATTTACCAATTCTGCGAAAGATAACAGCTAGTACTACAAGAATCAATAATATCCAAGGAATTATTGTTTGAAATGTTACCAACCTAATTAATCTCACTTTGTTAATTGATATTAAGCAAATAATTTCTATTAAATAAATTTTCCATTGTTAAAAGGTAAATAATTTTAAAACCAATTCTCTAATAGAATGAAGCGTTTTTTTATCTTAAATTATTTAATTAACTCAAGTACCGTTTTTATCTCCGTTGCTGGGGGAGCAAAATAAATTGTAAAATTGTCGGGAACAATAGCTAAAGCCTCAATATACTCTTGATAACTATTTTTCAATTCATAATTTTTAAAATTACAGACAAGAATTATCTTTCGGTTATCATAGACATATTGTATTGCTCTTATAAATTCTAATATTTGATCAGGGGTTTTGCAAGAAGCACCAAGCATTAAACCTTGTAAATTAATATCAGAAAGAACCTCAACAGCTCTTTCAGGGCTATTTACTTCACCATACATTAATGATACGTTCAAACCTACTGGGCCTAAACGCTCAATTAGAAAATCTCTCATTTTATTGGTTACTCTAGTTATCAATTTTGGGCTTGGAGGATGATATTCTTGCCCTTTAACATCCTTTTCATCCCATTTTGGTTCATAGATAAGAAGAGCTTTTTTAATAAAATTATCAGGAATATCTTGAAATATATCAGAGCATCGTTTTTTAATTAATTGAGCAATTTCCGTTAATGAATTATTGGAAAATTCTTCGAAACTTTCACCTAGCATAATAACATTATAGGGTACTGCATTTGGATATTGATTTTGTAGCGAGATGATTTCTTTTAATTTCAATTCTATGTTTTTGATATTATCTTTAATATCAGGGTGACCAATTAATACTCCAGAAGCGTTTGCTTTATGAAGATGATAGAGTGTTATTTTACCGGTCTGTGCTGTGATATTTTCATCAAATAAATCAAAATTTTGAGCTACAACTTTGAAGATGGCCATGACTTATTATTCCTAAACTTACTATAAAAAGAGAGTAGTCTAGCATTTTGAATGTTTTCTTCTTGTAATTTGATTCTATTAGATCAAAACCGCTTCATATGAATATATTTAAAAAGAAGTTTGGTGCAATAATAGTTAGAGGTCTAACCATAGTTAGAGGTCTAACCAAGTATTTCCTACTAATTAGAACTAACCATTCCAACTATACAAGAAAACACAGGAGATGATTCAATGAAAACAGAAATTAAGGAAACAGATTACGATGTTAACGAAATTTATAGATCGAATAGTAAAGAAAATAAAAAGCAAACTAGCAAAAAAAGAGGAAATACCGAAGGAAGAAGATAAGAAGAAAAAGCCCATCTTCAAATGGTTGGGTGAATTTATAACAAAACGTTATAAACTCATTCTTTTAATCAGTGTGCTTTGTGTTGTTGCAGCAATTTATCCTGCACTACGTTTACAAGGCCAGCTTAAATATAATGATCGCGATTTCCTTCCAACAAATCTTGAAAGTGATATAGGTGAGAGCATCTTACAAGAAGAATTCCACACAAATACCTCGAGGCAAACAACGATTATAATACTTGATTCCGAGGAATTGATAGGAAGTCCTGATAATATCAATTATTTGCAAAAACTGATAGAGGAAATTGACAATTCAGATTACTCAGATGTAATAGCTAGAAAGGATAGCATTATATCGGCATGTGATGAGTATAATGCCACTTTTTGGAATCAAATGAATGAATACAAAGATATTGTATATGATATGGTTTACGAAAATATCACTTACGCAAATGATATGATTTATGATTCCTTACCTCAATTACAGACATTAACTCAACAAGTCGCAGGATTATATCTAATGACATGGTTCAATTTTTCAAGAACTTATTACTTTGGATTATATGATGCCGATTTGTATACATATGGCCCAGAAAACGGTTTGGTATTATTCACCATAGAAATGGACACTAATTTCGCAAGTGGATTCGAAATTAGTTCAGATTATGTGCAATTAGTATATGATGTAACAATGAATTCACTTGATGATTATCGTAATGTAAATGACCAAGTTTTAAACCAATTAGCCTTCGATATGTCCAATTCGTTATTATACAGCTATTCAGGGTTATCATTAGAGGACTATCAAAAACAAGTGCACCCTATTCTTGAATACTATTATCAAAATTGGTTAACGAGCTTTCAATCAATAATAACAAACAATGATATGACCATCGTTGATGGCACAGATTCATCAAACAATATCTATGAACATGCTACAATTTTTAATGCCTATTTAAGTCAAGGTGATGTGATTAATTATCTTCTTGATGTCAATGCAACAACCTTTGAAACTATTGACATGAAAGATATAATTGTAAGCCAAGCAGGAAATTTCTTTGATTTTTCAAACTCTGAAATGATGGATTTATTAACGGAAAGTGAAATCCAAGAAATGATTGGTGCAATTTATGATTTGGGAGCTAATCCTACACAAGCAGCAAAAAGTGCTTTAGCTGAAGATCTAACAGATCAAATCTTTGAGAAAGTGCTAGAAATCTATTCACCTATAGAATCATATGAAGAATTTTGCAATGACACTGAATATAATGACATTACTAAGTGGGTTCTTAGTGAAGATAAAAAATGTACTATTGTACAAATTGTTTATGATGTTTCTCAATACCAAGATCCAGAGGAGAAAGATCAAATACTAGTTGAAACTGATGAATGGATTGGGTTAATAGCTCAACAACTAATTGAAGATTTGAATATAACGCAATCGTGTGTATATCATACTGGTGAAATAATCATCACAGAAAATATTATGTTCTTTTCAGAAGAAGCGACGAGTTATATTGACATTATTGCAGTGATTTTAGTTATTGTGATATTATTCTTTATCTTTAAGAGTGTTGTAGCACCATTCTTACCATTAGTCACAATAGGAATTGCTCTAGCGGTTTCTTTTGCATTCTTATTCTGGGTTTCTAAAGCAATGGATATTCACTACATGAGTACAATGCTATTGTCAGTAGTATCTTTAGGAGCTGGTGTTGATTATTGTATCTTCATTTTCTCGAGATATCAAGAGGAATTGAAAAAAGGAGCATCTAAAACGGAAGCTTTGAAAACAGCTATTGAGCATGCTGGTGAGTCAGTTTTCCATTCTGGTCTTACAGTGATGGTTGGTTTTGGAGCACTTATTATTCCTAATTTTCCACTATTACGAAGCCTTGGTGTAGCCATGGTTATAGGAATTGGTTTTTCAGTAATAGCTTCAATTCTAATTATACCATCACTCATAATGTTATTAGGTGATGCAGTTTTCTGGCCAAAAGCGTTGCAAAGAGTATTACAACCTAAGAATTGGTATAAAAAACTGAAGGCAAAGATAAGACCATCTGAAGAAAAAGAAATAACAGTATCCAATGAAGCTTTACCTGAAGGTAAATCAACTTTAACCAAGAGAAAGAAAGATGATACAAAAGATAACTCTCAAGAGAATACTAGTTTCATACATAGACTAGGAAGATTTGTCACTAAAAATGGCCTAGCTTTCTTTATTGGAACATTAGTAGTATTCACACCATTAGGTTATTTAACCTTCAAGATGAAAACGAGTACCGATTTTATGAGCATGATGCCCCAAGACTTCCCACAAAGAGAAGCTTCCAATTTATTAGCTGAAAGAATGAGTTTTGGAAATCCTATATCTGTACAAATACTCTTTAACAATATCAACTCCGAAGTATTAACAACACAATCAATAAGTGATATCCAAAAAATCTGCAATCAATTGATTTCACTGGATACTGTAAAGACAATACGTACTGTAATTTGCCCACTGGGTATGACTGAAACAATAGAAGTAAATGGTGAGATAAATCCAGATTATTTGGAAATAATTAATGGATTTATTGGTGAAAGTAAACATAGCTTCTATTTAGAGATCTATTTGAATGTTGATCAATATTCTGATGAAGCTAATGATTTAGTGGGATCTTTACCTGATTTAATAGCTGATACTATACAAAGAAAGAGGTTATCAAGCTTAGTAGGAAGTGAATATTATATTTTAGGTATCACTAGAGACTTCTATGAAATGAATGAAGTAACATTGAAATCATATTCTATTGTTATACCTATAGTTATCATTGGAGTATTTTTGGTATTGTTTTTCCTATTTGGATCATACTTTACACCATTAAGACTAATTTTAACCATTGGCATGAGCATAATTTTCAGCTTGTCCATGTTGTGGCTAATCTATGGTTTAGGATTAGGAGCTCCGATTTTCTTCTTATTACCAATAATGCTATTTTCAATTCTCATGGGTTTAGGTCTTGATTATGATATTTTCATTGTGACTAGGATCAAAGAATATTGTGAAGCAGGAATGATGGATTCAGATGCAATAGTTCATGCTTTGGATCACACAGCAACGATTATCACCTCTTGTGGTTTTGTTATGGCAGCAGCTTTTAGCTCTCTAATGTTTACACCACTACTACATATTAGCGAATTAGGTTTTGCATTCACATTATCAATATTATTAGATGCCACTTTCATTCGCTTAATACTTGTACCATCGATAATGGTTTTAGCACAAAAGTACAATTGGACCGGTCCAAAAAGGCTCCAAAAAGTTTTTCGAGATCCAAAAGTTACTGCTGTAATGAAAGTGTTAGGTGATGAAATAGGCGTTGAAATTTATAACCGCCACTTTAAATATTCGTTAGAGGAAACAATCAAAAATTCAACAAATCATAGAAACGCTTCATATTTGCTGGATGATATGATGCCAATAATTACAGGATTTATAGACGAAGAAAAAATTACTCCAAATATCATAGAACAAATGAAAGAATCTCTTACAAAAGTAATAACACCAAATCTAACAATTTAAGTAGAATTTCTATGTTAGAAATTCTACTCTTTTTCTAACCAAAGTGACGATTTTCTAAAAATGTATTTATTCTTGATGGTATGCTTTTATTTTAAGGAGATAAAATAATGGCAAAAGTTGGAATTGTTTCAGATTCCAATTGTGATTTACCAGTTGAAATTATAAAAAAATATGACATTACAATCGTTCCTGGGAAGATCATTTTTGGAGATGAAGAAGTAAGAAAACATTATGTTGATATAACAAATGAAGAATTTTATCGTAGGTTAGTTCATGATAAAGAAATGCCTGGCACTTCTGTTCCTTCGCCAAAGGATTATATGGAAGCTTATAAAGAAGCACTAACAAAAAATGATGAGATTATTGTTTTTTGCACAAGCTCAAAACTTAGCAATATGTATAGTGTTGCTTTGAAGGTAGCAAATGAATATTTTGATGATAAGGTACTAGTCATCGATTCAAAATACATTACTATACCAATGGGGATAATAGTATCAGAGATCGCTAAAAAGGCAATAGAAGGTTCATCTCGAGACGAATTAGAAAAATATTATCAAGACGTTCTACTACTTAAAACTCATGCTTTTGGAGGTATACCTACACTCACCTATTTACAAAAAGGAGGACGTATAGGGAAAATGGCTTCTACTATGGGAAATCTGATGCAGGTAAAACCAATAATCAGCTTGGAAGATGGTGAAATAGCTAATATTGGAAAAGTGAGAGGTATAGAGAATATATACAATTTGTTGCTTAACTTCACAGAAAAAACATTAAAAGAACAAGCACTTGAGTCGATGGTAATTGGTCATACAGCAAATCTGGAGACAGCTGAAAAATTAGCAAAAGCAATAAAAGATCTTCCTAATGCACCAAAGAAAATTGATATAATCGAAGTTGGTCCCGGAGTGGGCACACATTTAGGTCCAGGTGGATTATTTATTGCTTGGATTGGCGAATTCAATAAAGAGCTATTAGATTTGTAAAAGAAGAATTTCTTATAAAATTCTTCTTCCTGTTTTTATTTGACTATCGTTAAAGATCAGCTTCTAAATTTGATATGTCCTTTTCTTCAGATATTTCTTCCGTAGCTATTATTTCAATATTATTTTCAGTTGATTCTTCAATTGTAGCTTTACGTCTTTTTACTTCATCTTCATGTTCTTCTTTTTTAGCTTTGAAGAATGATAATAAAGAGATGCCAAATATAATAAAGAATATTGATAGCACTTTAATCACTTTTTGCCATAATAATAGCGTTGGCCAAATAGTATGCCATTCATTAAAGACAAAAATTCCAGCCATAATTTGCATGAAAACTCTTGAGATATCAATTGTTGGTGAAACAACTAATGCCTTACCTTTCTGCAAAGCCATTTGCTGCGAAGTAAATGCAATAAGATAACCACAACACATTAAAAACAGATAAATCCACCATTGCCAAGCTTTTAATGAATTTTTAAGAAAATCAGCAACATTACTAAAATCTAAGCTTCCAATAGCACCTTTAGCAAAAATTGTTGCTAAAGCATAAGATAAACCAGAGCAGATTGCTAATAGAGCTCCGACTTGAGGGAATTTCCTTTTATGACTTACTATACGTAATGTAGCAACAATAGCGATAAAAGCACAGAGAAAACCTATAGCATTAGCTTCTCTAAAGAAAAGATTCATTGCTTCTAAATCATAATTACCTGATTCAATTGGAGCAATAACATATAGTGTTGTTATAGCACCTATAACTATAATGATTCCAACGATTTCTATTGGTTTTATTGGTTCTTTCAAATATAACCATGAGAGTAATATTAACACAATAAATCCAATTCCCATTGTTGGAGCTATTAATGAAAGGGAACCTATACTAACAGCATACATTAAAGGAAACCATTGAATAATTGTTAAACTAAAACCAAAAACCCAAGTTTTGCACCGTGCAAAATTCTTAATATTTTGCCATGCGGATTGTTCATCTATATCTGGTAGTGTACAAGCTCCTTTCCTTTTGAAAATTAAACCTGTATTGTACAGCGAATTTGCTACTATAGCTATTAAAACTGCTACTACATTATCTGAGACCATTGCTTATCTCCTAAAAAGTTCCGCTTTAGGTGATGTTATTTTGCGTTTGTAAAATAAGAATATTATCCCTTTAAAAATACTTTTCATAATCACAAAATTTTTCCACATAACAAAAAAATAAGAAATGGTTAATATAGGTTTTAACGATAATATATTTCTAGGTTGGAGAGAGATGATCAAATCAACAATAAAAAGAACAAAGTTCTTAATTAAAACAAGTGATTATTGGAAAAGAAAATTAATTAAGTTCAGAATAAGTTTGTACGTTATACTTATCATTGTTGCATTTGTATGTTCGATGGTAACTGGAAATTTCAATGCTTATTTTTATTTTCTGGATATTTTCAAAGTTGTAATCTTCTGTGCATTACTCTGGGCATCAGCTTATTTTATTGTTGCTGATAAGGAAACTTTCGAAAATTGGAATAATCCCTCTTTTAGAAAAAAGGATCTACTCGGAAAGTTAGTATTAGCAGCTTTTGAAGGCATTATTTTTCTATTAATATCAACAATAATTTTTGCCATCTTTCGCTTTTCAGGATTCCCGTATCAATATGTAACGGAACATTTCCCCGGAGGTGCAACTGCAAGTCCTTTAAGATATACACCATCAGTAATTGATGGTATACTCATTGCTGGAATTATTATTTTGCAAATAATAACAATTTTCAGCTCCATCTATTGGTACTATGCTCGTTGTTGGAAAATAATTGGTTTTAATGAGGAGAAGAAGATAATAAAAATAAGTTTAAGATTTTTAATTGGATTAATCATTAATATATCATTCTGGATGTTTTCAACAGTAATATTAGACCAAGTTTATTTTAATTTCATATATCCAGAAGCATACCCCAATTTCCATTTATTAGAGAATTCAATCTTTGCTACGAAACCTTATCTCTTTCTGATACTTCAATTAGTATCAATAATACTATTGAACATTTTTTATGTAATTGATGGTATAGTTGCTAACAAACGACGAACAAATTTCATTGAAATTGATCCTATAGAATCGATAATCAATGAATAATAGAAATCAAATGTAGGTAATTGAAAAATTATGTAAAAAAGAATGAAGAAAGACTCAAAAGAGTCTTCTTATTTTACTATTATTTTCGTGAACCGTTATTGATAACTGCATGAGCTGCAGCTAAACGAGCTACAGGAACACGTAATGGTGAACAACTGACATAATCTAAACCAATACGATAACAGAAATCAATGGATTTGGGATCGCCACCTTGTTCCCCACAAATTCCAATCTCAATACCTTTGTAGCCTTTGTGTCCACCTTTAACGGTCATGTCCATAAGTTGACCAATACCATGTTGTTCTATAGAAACAAAAGGATCTTGTTCAATAATGCCAAGTTCAATATACAAGTTAATGAACTTACCTGCATCATCTCGAGAGAAGCCTAGACCCATTTGGTGAAGGTCATTGGTACCGAAACTGAAGAATTGACAACCAGCTTTAGCAAGCTCTTCAGCAACTAAGGCTGCACGAGGAACTTCAATCATTGTACCAATTTTGAACTTGTCTAATTTCACACCAGATTCTTTCTCAACATCATCTTTGACTTTCATGATAATGTCTTTTGCGAGAATGAATTCTTTAGCAAAACCGACTACTGGAACCATGATTTCAGGATAGACTGGCTTGCCTTCCTTATTTACATTTGAAGCTGCTTCAAGAATAGCTCTTGCTTGCATTTCAATTAATTCAGGGATGCCTAGACATAATCTAACTCCTCTGAAACCCATCATTGGATTTGCCTCTTTGGTTGCTCGAACTTCTCGTAAAAGTTTAGCTTCCTCTGAATCTTCTCCTAAATTATTTTTCCAGATTTTTTCAAGTAATTCAATTTCATCTGGTAAGAATTCATGTAATGGTGGGTCAATCAATCGGATAATCACTGGGTAACCTTTTGCTTCTCTGAATATTCCTTCAAAGTCGCCTCTTTGGAATGGTAATAAATCAAAGACATGTTTCTTTCGTTCTTCAGGTCTATCTCTTGCGAGAATCATTTTTTGCACGATTGGTAATCGTTCTTTCTCCATGAACATATGCTCTGTTCTGGTTAAACCAATGCCTAAAGCTCCATAATCAATAGCAATTTTTGTTTGATCCGGTTTGTCAGCGTTGGTTCTTACATGGAATCCTTTGCCTTCCTTCTTGGCTATTTCATCAGCCCAAGTAAGAATAGCAGCCATCTCCTTTGATAATTCAGCTTGTTTCAATGGCAATTTACCCATATAAGCGATAGCATCAAAACCATCAAGGGTTAACCATTCGCCTTCATTGATTTTTAATCCATCCATACCCTCAAGAGTCGTTTCGGAAATATGCATAGATGAGATATCACCCGCACCAGCGATACAGGTAGTACCGATTTGTCTTGAAACTACTGCTGCATGAGAGGTCATTCCTCCACGAGCGGTAATAATACCTTGACTAGCAGCCATACCATGGAAATCTTCTGGGGTAGTTTCTTCACTAACTAAGATAACTTTGGCTCCTTTATCAGCTGCTGCTTTTGCTTTATCCGCAGTGAACATTGCTATACCGGCTGCAGCACCAGGACTTGCTGGTAATCCTTTGGCAATAATTTGAGCCTTGACGACTTCACCTTTCTCATTTGTGTAGGTTTTTTGCTTTGGATTTTCCCAGACGATTTGTGGGAAGAGAGTGTTTTCAACATCTCTTGGGGTGATTCTGCTAACAGCTGTTCTTTTATCAATCATTCCTTCTTGCACTAAATCAAAAGCGATTTTTGCTGCTGCTACACCAGTTCGTTTACCGGTTCTGGTTTGAAGCATGAAGAACTTACCTTGTTGAATGGTGAATTCGATATCTTGAACCTCTTTGTAGTGTTGTTCTAATTTGTCGCAAATTTCATTGAATGTTTTATACATCTCTGGCATATCTTTTTGTAGTTGAGAGATAGGGGTTGGAGTTCTAATACCAGCAACAACATCTTCACCTTGTGCTTGAACTAGATATTCACCAAATCGTTCTTTTACACCATTTGAGGGATTTCTTGTGAATGCAACACCAGTAGCACTATTTTTCCCTAGATTACCATATACCATTGTTTGAACATTGACTGCTGTACCAATATCATGAGGAATACCCTCATGATTTCGATAATTAATAGCTCGTTCATTGTTCCATGAACCAAAAACAGCTTTTATGGAATCTGTCAGTTGTACTTTGGGATCTTGTGGGAATTCTACACCTTGATCTTTTTTGTAGATTTCTTTGAATTCTTCGACTAATTGCTTTAAATCATTAGTATCTAAATCTACATCAGCTTTAATGCCTTTTTTCTTTTTCATCTCTTCAAGGGCTTTATCGAATTTCTTACGTTCGACTCCTTTTACAACATCCCCGAACATCATAATAAAACGTCTATAAGAATCATAAGCAAAACGTTCATCTTCGGAAATTTGTGCTAAACCTTTTACTGCTTCATCATTTAAACCAAGATTTAGAACAGTGTCCATCATACCTGGCATACTAATTCTAGCACCACTTCGGACACTAACTAATAAGGGATCTTTGGGATCACCTAATTTCTTGCCCATCTTTTTTTCGAGATTTAATAGGGCTTTATCAACTTGCTCCATCATAGTATCTGGAAAAACTTTTTTCCTTGCAAGATATTCTATACAAGCTTCAGTTGAAATTGTAAAACCTGGTGGTACTGGGATACCTAAATTAGTCATTTCTGATAAGTTAGCACCTTTACCGCCCAACAGGTCTTTCATACCTGCTTTTCCTTCTTCGAAGGAATAGACATATTTTTTGGCCATTTTACTAATTTCTCCTAATTAATTAACAAATTTGAAATTTCATTTCTTTAAATTTCATTTGTGTTGAATATGCAATTTGATTATAGATCAAATGCTAAATCCACTTTATCGGCAAAACTAACTGAATAAAAGAATTACGATTTGAATGTTATTGCTGATAATGGCGTTTTCTTTAGAAACTAAGATTATTTTATGAAAGCAAATATTTGATATTAAAATGATATAATTTAATATTCGCCTATTTTGATTTATTTTATGCCGATATCTAAATTATTAATTAATGATAGTGTTGTAAAAAGAGACAACGTTAACTTGTACTTATGAATGTAGTAGTAGATTGAAAAAGGGTGAAATATTTGACTGTTCGTGGAAATCATTTACAATGTGATGGCAGAAAATTATGTTTATCTTGTAGTGGTTACACTTGGCCACCTAATTCTACCATACCAAAAAAGTACTATTATTGCAAACAATGTAACTGGGATTATCTATGTGATGTTGGTTTGTATATAACTTGTCACTACACAGAAAATGGTGAAATGATCAAGAAAATCCAATGTAATCAATGCTATCAACCTGTTGATGAAAGAATTTGGCCGGAAAATGCTAAAAAGATAAATCAGGATGTAGAGTAATAACAAATAAAATCTAAACTTTATTTTGAGGGAAAAATCTAAGTTATAAATAATCTAAAAAAGAAAATTAAACTAATTCTTTTTTCCCATTAAAAAGATTAATGCTTCAGCTAAGGATTCCCGCCATTGTAGTGGATTATGGTCTCCATTAAATTCTTGAAATTTTACATTATATCCTTTAGCAAGCAAAAGATCTCGCATATGTAAATTTGAAAAATAATGATTCGCCATCTGAAACAAAGATTCTGGGGTTTCATAAAATCCAATCTCCATAAAGATATCAAGATCGACTTTTGGCATTTTTACAACTTCTGAAATTAAATACTGACTGGTTGGGTCTTCATATTGTCGGAATTCATTCTTTCCAACCCAAAATGATCCTGATTGACTTATAACCTTTCCAAATATGTGCGGATTATGTAAAGCCAAATCCATTGCAGTTAAACCTCCAAAACTCATTCCTCCTATCACTGTTTTTTTGGGATCTTTGGTAACAGGATATTTATTTTGTAATTGAGGAATTAACTCCCTAACTACAAACTCTTGAAATTCTGAATTCCCACATAACTCTTTGTCTCGATTCAGATGGTAAATTAAAACAAAAATCATTGGAGGAATAGCTTCTTTTAGAATTAATTTATTGAAAACATGTTCTGTATGAAAATAGTCGTGACTCATCAACCATGCTCCATCAAAAAAAATACCTACAGGATAGGAATGACCTTCTTTTTTATATCCTGGTGGCAAATAAACTTGGACTGGTTGCTCTATAATTTCCTTTAAATCCTCACTATCTTTTGTATTCTTATTTTCAGCTTTTTTCTCTTTATCAATTTCTTTCGTTTGAGATTTTATTGGAATAAACCAATCTTCTACACATCCTTTTTCCGTAGAATCTCCTAAATCTTCTAGTTCATACCATTTTTGTTTTAAACAATCAGGAGTTTCTAAATATGAAATATAATGATCTTTCCCTGTTTTTAATTTTTTATTATTGAGAGGATCACAAATCGCTTTTGATATATTTTCGCGCACTTTGGATGAATCTTCTAGATACAAAGGTGTTTTAATATCCCCAAATAAAAATTCATAAGATATTCGAGTTTGATTGCGAACAAAAACTGAATTATAATAAATATCCGAGTGGTTTAGATGAACCATTTGTTTTCTTTCAAAAAATTTTCCAAATGCGGAGCAATCAACGAATATATCTTTTGTTTTTCCTGAATATTGAAAAATAAATGTTACTAAATAATGATTGGGTTCTTCTTCAAGTTTCTCAATTAAGGGGGTGTGCTCTTTTGCCATTTTTCTCCAAAAAGGTATGGTAATTTTTTCGTAATCATCTGATATGCTTATTTGTTGTTGTATATCCTTTAAAATAGGACTTTTAATGGCTTCTTTGGTTACTAGATGCATAAAAATCAAAAAAAATTATTCTTTAAAAAATTCTGTATGAATCTTAGATTATATAAATTTAAAATAGATTAATTTTATTATATAATAGTTAAATAAAAAAAAATAGAATCCCTTTAAGTTTAAAGAAATAATAAATCGAAAAAATTGCTTTATTAATCTTTTCCAAATCAATCATAGAGTAGCGATTAAACAAACATTTGAAGTAATTTTGTCAATCAATTGGAAATTTGAATAAAAAGATTAAAGCTGATAGATTATACTCTATTTATTCATCCTGCTGTCTAAAAGCTCATCGAATGTTTATTCAATCTCACCTACTATATCTTTATCATTATTTTCTAGTGACTCTGGATGCTGATGTCTTAGCTTCATTAGCAATTTTGGACCAATCCAATTATATTTCTCCATTAAGACCATAACAGCTGGAACAAAAACTAAACGTATTATTGTAGCATCTAATATTATCGCTATTGCAAAAGCAAAACCTAATTCTCGCAAATGCCATAATTGAGATATTAACAGAGAGGAATAAGCAGCAGCCATAAGTGTTCCACATGAAGTAATGATTGAAGCTGTGTGGTCTAAGGCATGAGCTATTGCCTCTTTATTTGACATGCCTTTGTCATAATATTCCTTTATTCTAGTAACCAAGAAAATATCATAATCAAGGCCTAATCCCATCAGTATTGAAAATAGCATCAGTGGTAACAGCCAGAAAATCGGAACATTGAATCCGAGTGAAAAAACAAGCTGCAGAAGACCTAATGTGATTACGATACTAAAAGCGATAGTTAAAATCAACCTTAGTGGTGTGAAATAAGAACCAAATAAGAAGAAAAGAACAAGATAAACGCCTATGATGACTACTGGTAATACTATTGGAAACGATTTGTCCGTTACTAATTTGATTTCATATAAAGCTCGGGCATATCCTAGACAATGAATTTTCCCTTGCTGTAGTGTAGTTAAACCACTAGATTCAAAGATTCCTTCAACAGTTTCAGGTAGCTCACTAACAATCAATTCAGTTTCTTTTGCATATGGTGAATAGAAAAGATAGATTTCAATGATAGTGGAACGATTATCTGAACCAATAAAACCTAAACTATATTGAGCAAAAATATTATTCAGCGGATCATTAAATGCAAATGAACCTCCAAATGGTTTAACCAAAGATGTTACTGTTGCCACACCGTCAATATCATTTTCGATATGATAGCAAAGAAAACTTATTTCATCCTGGATAATCTTCTCATAAGGACTAAGAGGAAGATCATAGAGAAGAAGTTTAATTGAAGTTGGGTCACCTACAGGCATATTCTCCGATAAAATATTTCTACCTAATGTTCCATCAAAATCTTTAGGCAGCATTCCCATAAAATCTGTACTAGTATCCATAGTTGCTGTTAAATAGATGAATGGGATAATTACAACAAACGCTAAAATAGTAATTGTTAAACCATTTTTGGTAATAGTATTAGCAAAACGAATAATGAACCTCTTTTTTGGTTCTTTCTTTTCATGATTATCCTTTATTTTTAATGTTGGTTTTCCATCAGGATTCTCTTCTATAGCTTCGTTAACAGGTTCCTCAATTTTCTTCTTTTTAAACCATTTTTGTGGACGAAAAGCTGTTTGGAGGAATTTAGGCCACCAAATTGCATCACCTAAAACCAAAATTATCGATGGAACAACCAATAATGCAGAAATAATTGAAATAGTTATACCTATACACATTGAGATTCCAAGAATACGTAACAATGGGAAGTTAGGAATAATCATCGCACCAAAACCAACAATTACAGTAAGACCTGAATGGAAAACTGACTCACCTGCGTATCTTACAGCAGTAATAATAGCTTCTTCTTTTTTGTAGCCTTTCTTACGCTCCTCATTATATCTTGAGAAAATAAAGATACAGTAATCAACACCTGCACCAAGTGAGGTAACAGTAAGAAACAAAGTTGCCATGAAATGAACATCCATAGTAAATGATATGAGCCATAGAAAAGCCATTGAAACAACAACTGATGCTCCAATAGCTATAAGAGGAATTATAGGAGCAATGAAACTGCAAAAGATAATTAATAGAATTATTAACACAAAAATAATAGTGAAAATATCAATTAAACGGGCATCCTCCTCAGCTTGAGTAACCCAAGCATCCGTAACCATTTGATCTCCAGTATGGTAGACATTAGTCCTTTGTAAATTCAATTCATCAACTAAAGCATAAGCTAACGCTCCAATTCCAGCATCAGTTTCCTTAACCATAGCATCTATTTCATCAATTGTTTTATTGTAAGCATCATATGAAATAAGTATAAGAGTTGTTAAACCATCACTACTTAAAACCCAATTTCTTAATAAATAGTGTATAGCCATAATGTCTTCCGGTGGTGGGTAAACAGCAATAACAGCATTGATTAAATCATCTATAACTGAGTTAATTAAAATTATAATTTCCTCAGAAGTGGGATTGGGACCCAAATCATAGATTTCCTGTACAATTATTGGTATTAATGGATCTATTGCAGCTATTAGCTCTTCCTCGTAACCTAATAAACTAATATCTAACTCAGCGATTAAACTTGAAATGTCAATTATATTTAATGATAGGTTACAAACAGTTGATTTTAAATTGAGATTACTATAAGCAGTTTCATTTATACTTTCTAGTAATAATAACACTTCTTCTTGACTTTGATAAGCATCATTTAAGGTTGTATTTTGGTAATAGTTATCAGTGTAACTTGTCCCATTAATTATTTGCGTACCTAAAGAAGTAATCTGCTGGTAGAAACTCTGATTCCAATAACTATTATATTCAACTAAACTTGGATAAATTAATTCATTATAAGATGAAAGGGACAATCCAAGTGAGGTTTCTAATGAATTAAATAGTATAGCATTTGTTAAAGTTAAAGTAATATTGTGTAATACTGAATCATTCAAGAGAGTATTTTCTGATAGTTCTGTATTAATGGTATTGTATACTGTATCCACATAATCAGTACTAATTGATTGACCTATGGAATAATTTGTTGCTTGTTCAATCATATCATAAACTGTAGGTACAGGGCCAGTGTCAAATAAAGTTGAATTATATAGACCATAATAGTATGTTCTAGAAAAATTGAACCATGTCATTAAATAAATATCAGCCATCTGTTTCCAGGCATAATCTAAAAGATCTCTTGTTTCATTTATCTCATTTAATCCTGTTAAAATTAAGGGATATATTGTTTCGTTTACTATCGGGATTGAATTTTCGATTGTATTCCAATAAGTTGCATTAAAAGCGTCTAATACTGTTAGTACACTTTGAAATTCAGAAATAACATCACCATACTCCTCAAAAATCCTTGTAGTTAATTCTTCAATATAATGGATATTTTCCGCAGCAGCTATTGGGATAATTGATTGTATTACTATTATTGTGGTACCAGTAGAGTTTGATGGAAATAATGAATCGTAAATTGCTTCACCTTCATGATAGTCTAAATCATCAGGTAAAAATTCCAATTCATTATAACTTAGTACTTTATTTAATCTAAGAGCGGGATAAATACAAGCTCCAACTATAACAAACCAAATAATTAGTATGAACTTATAATTCTTCGAAACAAAGGTACCTACTCTTTGAAAAAATGGAATCTTATCCTTTCCTTTTCCATTATCGGTTTTTTCATTTTGAAATCGTTTTTTTCCCGAAGACATAACCCTCACAAATTTACAGTTAGTATATAATTAGTAATTTACAATAGCAGTTATTGGTAATATATTATATAAAATATATTACAATCAATAAGATGATAATCATATTTTAGATTTTATTTTACTAGCAAGTTCCATAGCACATTTTATTCCTTCGCCAGCAGTTATTGATATTTGTCGATATTTGTCGTTTTTAATATCACCAATTACAAATAGTCTATCTGTTAGTTCATTTACTGGTAATTTTGTAAGTAAATCATCATTAGGGAAGCGTCCTATAGCAACAAGTACAAAATCGACAATTATCTTTTCATGGTTTTCATAATTAATTTGCACCTTATCATCAAATAATTGAAAATCATGGATTATGGTAGAAGGCAACAATTCAATTTCTTCAATATTAGTTGCCCTATTATAGAGTAATGGAAGACATTTGAAATCTTCACTACGATGTATTATCATTACTTCGTTCTCAAATTGAGAAAAATTAATTGCATAATCAAATGCTGCATCTCCACCACCGATAATAGCTATTTTATGATTCTTTCGCAAACGTTTAGGGACATCTTTGGGTTCATAAAATAATTTCCCTTTGCTCTCGAGTAAATCACTATTAGGATAATCTATTTTCTTAGGTTTGGTGCCAGTAGCAATAACAAGATAATCGCAAATACAGTTCTTCTTTATACCAGAAAGATGAAATTTAGTATTGTCATAAGAAACGTTTTCAATTTTATCAAAAACGACTTCAACAACATTTGCTTCTAATTGCTGGTCTAATAATTTGACGAATTCTTCACCTGAAATACCTTGGGGAAATCCAAGAAAATTTTCTATTAAATTAGCATTGATAGCTAATCCGCCTATAGTCTTTTCTTCAAAAAGTATAGAAGGAATATCCATTCTTTTCAATTGTAATGCAGTTGCACAACCAGCAGGACCTCCCCCAATAATTGCAACTGTTGTTTCTAAAGTGTTCATTTTATTGACTCCAAGATTTCTTGACTGGTTATAGGTATACCAAATCCATGACTGGCAACTTTAAGTGAACTGATATGTAAATCCTCATTATAAGATGCTAGACAATCAATTGGTAAATAAACTTCCATATCATATTCGAAAGCACTTCTTGCTGTCGATTCACAACATAAATGAGTTGTTACACCAACAATAACAACTTTATTGTAACCTAATTTACTAAGAATATCAGCTAAGTTATTCCCTACAAATGAATCGTAGGTGGATTTTACAATAACAAGTTCATTTTTAACTTCCATAATTGGTGATAATGCAAAAAGTGGATCTTCTTTTGTCAACAATCCTTTCCACCATTTAGTCATCATACCATAGTTATAATTAGTGTCTAAACCATATTGAACAAAGCAAACAAAATTATTTTTCTCATGAAATTTTTCCTTTAGTTGTAAAATAGGATCAATAATTGTTGGTGAAGATGGCACATAAGCATGAGAATTTGGATTTAGGAAGTACTCTTGCATATCTATTATTAAAAGAGCAGTATTTTCGATAGTAAATCTAAATTTCTTTTTTGAGGAATAATATTCAGATAAAATCTCTTTCCATTCTTTTATTTTCATTTCACGATTTTCTTGTGTGAAGTAATGTTCTTTTTTCAATTAAATTCCTCATGAATAATTATTACGAGGGGGAATTATATTTTTGATATTGCTCTATTGAATACGTACCATTTTGGAATTTTAAAGCATGTTGCCCACAATTGCTACCAATGTGGTTTTCTTCCAATTCTCCTATACTTAATAGAACATCAAAACCTAAGTCTTCCAAAGTCTTGATTTTTTGTTTTGCAAATTCACCAGTTTCAACTGAGATCATTGATTGTAGATTGTGTGCTTTGGCTATTCCTGTTGGATTAATTGGAGTGATTTTCAAAAAGAATTTATTCGGATCAAAAATCTCAATGAGTTTTTCTGGTTCTAAGGGATTGTTCTTTTCTGCTGCAAAATTTAAGGTTATTTTTCTATCACCTTTTTTCCAATAGTGTTCACCATATGCAGCAATCTCTTCTAGAGTCCAAATTTTGTAAGGAATAACCTTCCTTCTAGTTTCCTCGTCGGTCGAATGGATAGAGAATTGTAATTGGAAAAAACCATTAGAATAATGATTGTCCTTAATTTCAATCAAATCATTCAAAAATTCTCGTGATTTAATTGGAGCAATAGTTGATATGCAAGGTATTAATCCCGGAGCATCATAAATTGAAGGCAAATCTAACATTACTTTTAGTACATCAGGATTAAGAGCTGGTTCACCCATCCTTGCAAATTGAATCTTAAATTTTTCAGATGGAACTTTCCCATCAGGGTATCTTTTCGAAACCATATAATCAATTTGCTCCAATAGAATCTTGTAAGGAATTTTCCCATGATAATAGGTTCCAGCATCACACATAGAACATCTAACGGGGCAACCATACATAGTCGATATTATTAGCACCCATTTCTTCTCTCGTGGAATAGGTGGTTGAAGTGATTCAACAAATTCTAAGAAATTTTGCTCTTTTTGAGCAATATAAAGCACAGCTAAATCATCTCGACCAAATTTTGCTACAATATCCATTCTAATCACACTTATGCAAGGTTGAATGGAGTTTTATTTATAGCAAAATTGCTAATAGAGGGCTCCTTACTCGTATGCAGAAATTAACTTCTCTTGCTTAAAAAGCTATTCGTTTTAGAATATTTTAGAGTAATAGGTAATACGCTTTTCGTTAAGAGCTAGAGAAATTTTAAAGGAAAGTTTCTCGTTTATTATAGTAAGGTGATAAATATGCCATATAAACGAATTATTGTCGAGGTAATAAGTCAAAAAGGAGAATGTGGTGCAGGACATAAAGTAGGTGATAAGATCATTTTCGAGGATGGGGAAATGAAAGGGAAACTTTGCATAAGTGCACATTACTCGATGATACCTAAAATCTATGCTATGATGTATGAAGCCAATTTTCCTTGGCTTAAAGATAAGAATGTCGCAACTCATGCTTGCCCCGATGCTTATAATCCTGTAGTTTTCAAGATAACTCGAGAAGAAAAAGATTAACAGTAAAAACTCAGATAATTTATAATTCTAAATTATCTTGATTTCTTTACTTGAAAATTTATTAACTAGTAAGTTACACTAAATTCCATTATTATTAGGATTTGAATTTAAATGGCACTAATTTTCCCTTCAAAAGAATGGATTGTAGCTTTTAAAGATGCTCTTAACAGCAAGGAAGGTCATGCATGGCAAGAAGCAGCTAAAGATTGGGAAGGAGATTTCTTATTCGTTGTAAAACCTGAGGGTGGCTTAAAAGTAGAAGTTATTTTTTATGTTGATTTATGGCATGGAGAATGTCGAAAGGTTGATTATTTCATTGATGGTGATACAGCTCCTAAAACTGAGTACCAATATATAGGGGTCTATTCTAATTGGTTAAAATTAATCAAAGGTGAAATTGATCCGATTAAAGGTATATTAATGAAGAAATTCGATTTAGTTGGAAATAAGATACAAGTCTTACGTTCAGTAAAAGCAGCAAAAGAATTGATTGCTACAGCTCAAAGAATAGAAACTAATTTTATCTAGATAATAGTAATTCACTGGCTAGAATACAAAAGGATACTATTGGTGTTATAACGATGGCTGCTTTCCGAGGTAAATTGTTACGAATCAATTTAAATGACAAAACACACCAAATTGAAGATTTAAATCCTGAATTAATGAAATTCTTTCTAGGTGGCAGTGGATTAGCAGCATATCTCTATTGGGATTTTATTAATAAGCTAGAGAAAATTCCTGAGCCATTTGAAACAGAAAATCCAATCTACTTCCTAACAGGCATTCTAACAGGTTTACCCGGTTATTGTACTGCGAGAGCTAATTTCTGTTCCAGATCACCTTTAACGGGTATTTTTGGTGAATCGAATATTGGTGGTAAGATTGGACCTCAATTGAAATTTGCTGGATATGACGGTATAATAATAGAAGGAAAAGCAGAAAGCCCCGTGTATATCGTGATAAAAGATTCCCAAATTGAGATTCGGAATGCCACAAAGTTTTGGGGAAAGGGAACCTATGAAACAATTGATTTAATAAGTGAAGAATTATCTGATTCTAAATATGAGATCGCTTGTATTGGTCCTGCAGGCGAGAATTTAGTAAAATATGCATGTATAATGACAACTGGTGGAAGAGCTGCTGGTCGAACCGGTATGGGAGCAATTTTTGGTTCTAAAAATCTTAAAGCTTTAGCTGTTAAAGGGTCAAACAATAAATTTGACATCACCACTGATTTCATAGAAGTGGCTAAAGAAACATATGAGATTATAAAAAATGATTATTCAGCCCAAATCTTTAGTGAATTTGGTACCGCTGGGTATGTTGATGTCGCTTTAGATCTTTATGGCGACATGCCAATCAAAAATTGGTCAAAAGGGACTCTTGAAGGAGGAAATGCCCTTTCTGGTTTGACCATGGCTGAAACTATTCTAACTGGAAAGTCAACTTGTTATCGTTGTCCGATTGCTTGCGGGAGAGAAATAGAAATAAAAGAAGGGCCTTATAAACTTGAAAAAACAGATGGGCCTGAATTTGAAACCTTAAGTGCCTTCGGAACCAATTTAATGATTACTAATTTAGAAGCTGTTTCCTATGCTAATCATTTAGCAAATGATTTTGGATACGATACTATCAGTTGCGGGGGAACTATTGGCACTTTATTTGATTTAGTGGAAAAAGGATTCATACCTAAAGAAGAACTTCCAAAGGACATCAATTGTAAATTTGGTGATGAGAAAGCACTCATTGAAATCTTGAAACTGATAGCTTATAGAAAGGGAATAGGTAATATGCTAGCTGAAGGAAGCAGAATTTTAGCATTGAAATACAAAGGTGAAGGATTAGCTCCTCAAATAGCTGGTTTAGAAGCTCCTTATCACGATCCTCGAGCCTTTAGTGGATTAGCCCTAATGTATGCAACAAGCCCACGTGGAGCATGTCATTTAAATGGGGATGCTTACTTCTCCCAACAAGGTGTTGAATATCCTGAAATTGGCATTGCCAACTTTCCTGATAGACATGAAAATACCAATTTGGTCAAACAATTAGTTCACCTACAAAGTTATCGGCAATTATTCAATGCTATTGGATTGTGTCAATTTTATAACCCTACAGCTACAAAATTAGCTAAATTATTGAGTATTGTATTCTCAAGTGAAGTAAAACCTATGGATTTAATTCTCTTTGGTGATAGATTATATGCATTGAAGAGATTGATTAATATTAAATTAGGGTGGAAGCCTGAATTAGAAAAAATACCTAAAGTGATGATGCAAAAACTTGAAGGACCAACAAATGGTTTTGTTCCAGATTTTATTTCTCAATTAAATGAATGGTACATTTACCGTAATTATAACAGACAAACAGGTCAACCTAAAGAAGAAGAAATAAAACGCTTAGGATTAGATAATTATATTATAAATTAGTTTATATTTGTGTTTGCACTATAATTTATTAAATTAAAATAGCTGAGTCTTTTCAAGAAGTAATTCTTTAGAATAAGCTAGTTGGGGTTATTATGAGAGTTAAATGGCATTTCAGTAAATTAAGATGTTTGTTTATTATTTTTTTATTAATTTGCCAGAGCTTGAGTTTGGTGGTTATATCTTCAAAAGCAATTATACAAAAAAGAGAAACAGAACTCGTACCCAATGATATTGGTTATGGTTGCTATAATCTTGTAGTTGTTGATGACCTTTTAATAGTAGAAGTAGAATTTAATACTTATTACTATGATATTACAAATCCTAAAGAACCTGAGAAAATTACCATTGAGTATTTAATTCAATATCGATCAACTGCTTATACAAATTTTAATGATAATATTTTATTTGCTTTAAGAGTAGGTGATTATTATGACAACATTTCTCTTAACAAAATTGATTCTGTTGACAATCCAACAAGCTATACTAAAATTGCTGATTGGAAATATAAACCAGACCAATTATTTCTCACCAATGACACATTATACAGTCGAAAAGCGCATGGTTTCTATATATATAATGCAACTAATCTTAACAATATAACAATATTAGGAAATTCAACACTTGATGAGTATTTTCATGATTCGCATTTCTACATTCAAGATAATTATATGTATTATATTTCAACCTATTATAATAAATTAGTAGTTTATAATATTAATAGCTCATATCAACTAGAATTTCTTAAAGAATATACTTTTCCTGAAATAGCAGGGCTCATATTTTACGATAATTATCTTTACACATGTGATAAGTTTGGTATACAGATTTTTGATTATTCGAATCCTAGTAATTTAGCATATATTACTCATTACAATATTAGCTCCGCTCAATCGATTGTTATTAGAAATGATATAGGCTACTTAACAACCAGTGAATCATTTACAATATTAGATTTAAGCAATATTATGGAACCAACTATTCTTGATCAGTATTTTCCAGGAGATAAAGAACGAGTAGAAATGTGGAAAATTATACTTCAAGATAATTTAGCTGTTATATTGACTAAAGATTACATGTTATCTGATTATAATTTATATTATGGTGGATATTTGTATATCTTTGATATTACTTTACCAAATGAAATTGAAAGACTTTATCCTACTAAATTGGCATCAGTTAATGGTTGGTTGCTTCTTAAAATATTGTTTTATATTATACCTATTGTTTCTGTTATTATTGTTGCAATAATAGTGGTTGTTATTTACAAAAAGAATAAGAAAAAACAACTGAATTCCAAAGAATAATATAACAAATCTTTTACTTGAAACCATATAATCGAATGATAAATTAGTCATTGATAAAATTATACAGTACTGAAAAGAATTCATCCTTGTTACTTAAAGCTGTGACATGTCCTGCATTCTTAATAGTATACTTTTTAGCTTTTGGATATAATGCCTTCAATCTTTTTTGTATCTCTGGACTAAAAGTGGAATCAAATTCTGAGTCAATAATAAGCATTTTTCCTGACCATTCAAGCAAATCGTTAGGACTATATTGATAATTGATACTAAAATCTCGAGCAATTAGGAATTGAGCTATAATCCAATATTTATCCATATAATGCTTATTGAGTTCTTCAAAATAATAATACCAGAAATCTTGATTATCAATTGGGGTACCTTCAAACATGCTAAGTAATTGTTTTCTTGAAATTCTTTTGACAATAAATCTAGGCAATAATCTAAGTAAAAATACTATCAATTTATTTCTACGATAATACTCAGGAGTTGGTGGCATAGTATTAGCAATAATTAATTTCTTAACCATTTCAGGATATTTTCTAACAAAACCTTGAGCAATGATTCCTCCAAGAGAAGTTCCTAAGATATTCACTTTGGATATTCTTTCTATTCGAAGTATTTCAGCAATATCAATTATTAATTGATCTAATTTGTAAATAATCGGGTATGTCGGTGAGATAACCAAATATTGTTTCTCGAGTGTTGGGAAAACGGCATATGATTCACCAACCCTTGTACCACCAGTAAGTAGAAGTATAATCTCTTTACCTTTTCCTGAGCGTAAATACTCCCATTTATTCCCATTTATTGTTGTTTTCCGATATTGATGATTAGCTCTAAAATTCTGGAGTTTCTCAATTTGCTCATCAAATCTTGCTTTATCTTGAATAACTGGTTTTTTGTTTTTCAACTGCAGCTTAACTTCCCAAGATTTCTAATCAATCTAAGACCCTTATCCTAAATAAAATTAATCAAGCTAGAAAGATATGAATTTTATATTTTAAGGTAATAACTCTTCTAATTCTTTCATTTTCTGTAATAATTTACTACCTTTAGTTGTTAATTGATATCTCTTTTGCCGATCAGGAGAAGTGATTTCTTTAATATGCTCTCCTGTTTGCAATTCTTTGAGATGTTGATAGATTGCTTGTAATGATAATGATTGCCCAAGCGCTTTCCAGATACCATAACCAAAATTTGCTTCTCCAGAAGCAATTAATTGAAGGATTTCAATTTTTGTTCCCAAATTTCTAAATGACTCAACTTTTTTATCTCGAGAGGTTGTTTTTTGAAAAGCACCAGATGTTTTCAAACCACTAGCTGTTATTAATGCAAGAACAGTAGCATTTTTTTCAAAATAATTTGTTTTGAGAAGTTTTTCTATGGCAGCTATAACTGTAGCGCTAGAGAATTCAGCAAAAATGCCTTCAGATTTCCCCAATTTCTTACTGGCTTCAAGCAGTTCTTTATCAGTTATTGAAACAATTGTTCCTTTGCTTTCTTTAACACTTGTTTGGGCTTTTGATTCAAAAGCTGATTTTCTAGCTAATATAGCATCTGCTAAGGCTTGGTCTTTGACTTGAACACCAATAATTTTTGGTAATGATTTACCTTCTAAAAATCCAAAGTCCTGTGCTTGTTTAAAGCCCTTCCAAATGGAATATAATAGTCGCCCACTACCCATAGGTATAACAATATAATCAAGCCATGGAAACTTTATTTGTAAATTAGGTTTAAGTAACAATTGTTCAATTATTTCATAAGAAATTGTTTTTGATCCTTCTGTATAGAGAATATTAAATTCCGGTGTTGCTTGGTAAGTATTTTCATCAGTCATTTTTTGAGCTAAAATTAAACTTTCATCAATAGTTGCACCATACTCAATTACCTCAGCACCATGAGCAACCATTTGAGTCTTTTTTTCAGGTGATATTGTTTTTGGTACCACACAAATACTCTTCAACTCTGCTGAAGCACAATAAGCACTTAAAGAGGCTCCTAAATTACCATCAGAAGCACACACAATTTCACTCATCTTCTTCGTTAATGCATCTGAAACCAATAGTGGAGACACACGATCTTGAAAAGATCCTGTGGGATTGCTACCTTCTAATTTGAATAATAACTGGATCTCTTTTGAAAAAAGGTGAAGAGCCATTCTTATTGGTGTATTTCCTTCACCTAACGTAATGTGTTTTTTAAATTCTGGTAAGAAATCTTTGTATCGCCAAATTCCTTGTTCATCTTCACTAATTAATTTTTGAGGGGAACCATCTTTCTCTAAATGAAATTCCACTGAGTTAACGCTACACATAGGACAAGTTAATGATCGCTGATCTTGATTTAGCTCCCTATGACAATTTTGGCATTGGACAATTTTTTTCATTATATGAATCTTCCACCTTTTGAAAGATAAGTTCTCATCCACTTTTTTCTACTAAATTATACGCTTCTAACAAAATATTTTTATTTTACCTATATCAATCTTTGCATGTTATAACTTGAATATGCAAGTTATAACTTGTATATTGTGGTGAGGATTCACAAAAATGAAACCTGTATTTCCTGAAAGACGCTATATGAAGAAAGGTGAAATCTCAAAAGTAGCACCTGCTGGTGACATTTTAACACGAGGAACCAATCGTGTAAAACGAGGTTTTGCTAGAATGACAAAAGGTGGGGTAATTATGGATGTAACCTCTGTAGAGCAAGCACATATAGCAGAAGATGCTGGTGCTGTTGCTGTTATGGTTCTTGATAAATTACCGCTGGATGTCCGAAGAAGTGGTGGGGTTGCCCGACCAGCCTCAATACCAATTATTCATGATATTTTAGAAGCAATAACAATACCAGTTATGGCCAAATGTCGGTTGGGTCATACTTATGAAGCTAAAGTTTTACAAGAAACTGGTGCCGATTGTATTGATGAATCTGAAGTTCTCACTCCTGCTGATGAAATCAGACATATCTGGAAGTGGGATTTTGTTACACCATTTGTTTGTGGTGCTTTGGATTTAGGTAGTGCTCTTAGACGTATTGATGAAGGAGCAGCCATGATTAGAACCAAAGGTGAACCTGGTACTGGTAATGTCGCTGAAGCAATACGACATATAAGATTGGTTAATAATGAGATTAACGAGATTTCTCGATTACTAGAAATTGAAGACAATCAACAATTGATGTTTAAAGCTCGAGAGATGAAAGTTTCCTATGAAACAGTAATTGAAACAGCTATTCTTGGTAGGTTACCTGTTGTTAATTTTGCAGCAGGTGGAATTACCACTCCAGCTGATGCTGCACAAATGATGATGCTTGGTGCAGATGGTATTTTCGTTGGTTCGGGTATCTTCAAGAGCGAGGATCCCATGCAGAGAGCTTCAGCTATTGTCCTAGCAACATCTTACTGGAACAAGCCAGAAGTTGTTCATGAAGCTCAAGAAATGGTTAGTGAAACTAAAGCAATGCTTGGTTTAACTGGAGAAGATATGACTTACAGAATGCAAGATAGAGGAGCTGATTCATAATGTCAAAACGAAAGGAAATTACTATTGGTGTTCTAGCAGTTCAAGGAGATGTTCTTGAGCATGTCAATATGATGAATGATGTTCTCAGAAGTAGGAATTTCAAGTCAAATGTCATTCTTGTTAGAGAACCAGAACAAATTGAACAATTAGATGGATTAATAATTCCTGGTGGTGAAAGCACTGTAATGAGTAGATTGGTATCAGAGAAACGATTTGGTGATAAACTTGTCAATAAGATACAAGAAAAAGTCACAGCTGGTATGGCAATCTTTGGTACATGTGCAGGTACTATTATGCTTTCCAAATCATCAAAAGATCATGTTGTTGAAGGCTTTTCACAAACATTGCTAAAATTAATGGATATCGATGTAATTAGGAACAAATATGGCAGACAACAAGATTCTTTTGAAAAAGAATTAAAAATCGATGTTCTAGGCAAGAAGCCATTTCCAGGAGTATTTATTCGTGCACCAATTATTACTAGTGTAAAACCAAAAGTTGAAGTTCTCTGTAAAGAAGATAATGAGATTTATGCTGCTAAACAAGGAAAATTATTAGCTACTACATTTCACCCCGAACTAACTGATGATACAAGATTCCACGAATACTTCCTTGATCTTATTTTAATTTAGATAATTGAAGGTGTTTTTTACACCTTTTCTTTTTCTTGCTCAATCACAGTGTTATCTATGTAAGGATATCTTTGCCCAGTTAGGTATTGCGGATGATAATTTTTAACAAAGAGTGTTACGATGAAACCAATTATGAAGAAAAATAAGAGTGATATTATAGCTATTTGATATGCAGCTGTTTTGGCCAAACCTTGTTGAGCTACTTTCAAAACACTTGAATAAATTACTGGCCCTAAAGCAGCACTAACTTTTCCAGAGATTTTTTTGAAACCCATATATTGACCAATTTTATTTGTTGGGGATAATTCTAATATATACTGCCTACCTGTCACCCAAACTGATCCCATACCAAAGGCTAAAACTGCTGAACCAATATAAGCAAGGAAACGAGCTTTTTCATGTATTCCAGCTAATACTGAAATCAATATACCAAAACCCCATGTAACAGCTGTTACAATTAAACCAAATTTTGGGCCTTTCTTATCAATAAGTGGACCTACTAGGTATAAGAAAGATACACCAATAATAATTCCTACAAATAATATTATACCTGAAATATCTGGATCAAAACCTAAACCTTCTCGTAAATAATCTACTAAAATAGCTGTTGCAGTTCCTATAGCGTCACTTATTAAAAACCACCCCAACATAAAAATCAACATATCCTTATTTGTTTGAATTATTTCTTTAATTGTTCTGCCTAATTGCACAAAAGAGCTTCTAACAAGTTTACCAAATTTATCCTTTTCACTTTCAGGTCTAGCACTTTCTTTAACCCATAAGAAAGGTATACCCATTAATAAAAAGAAAATCGAAGTGAAAATAAACATCCAGAAAACAAAGTTCAATTCTATGTTTTGAGGTTGAACAAGACCACTTATTACATCATCTGCTTTAGTTGCATCACTAAAAATTTTAGGTAGAACAAATACCATCAATGCAGCAATAATCGTTCCTGAATAACCAAATGCTACACCAAATGCTGATACCCTAGCTCGAGATTTTGTCTCACAAATATAGGGTAACATTGATTCATAGTATAGGTTACCTGCTTGATAAAAAATGTTAATGATACTAAAGAGGAGTAACCCTAGAAGATAATTTGCATATTCACCTAATATTACAATAAATGGCACTGAAATAATTACTAAAGAAGCAAATATGATAACCATTGGTTTTCTGCGACCAATTAAATCTGCATGAGTGCCAAAAATTGGCATTAAAATTGCAACCAGAATATTTGATATCATTAAGAAAGTACTAACTAAGAGGTGGGCATTATTATAACTAAACCCAGCTTTCATTCCAGCTAATTCGCCCCATTGATATAATGTTATTGAAATAATAGCCATAGCAAAAATAGTATCAGCAGCATCATAAAAAGCCCATAATAAAACATTTTTTTTATTAGTCGTTTCTGCTTCACAAACATTAGCTAATTCGAGTATTTTTGAGCTTGTTTGAGAGGTGTCCTCATCCGTATTATCTCTCAATTCAGACATACAATCTCCCACCAATATAACTGCTAGTAATATTAACTGCTTAATTATGTCACTACTAGAATATAAATTAAATTGACAAAAATAACCCTTCAAATGTTCTTTCTATTGTTAGTAAGTAATCTATTTTCAATACTCTTATATCAGAAAAGCAGTAAATAATACTTAGGATAAACAAAGTTGGAAAAAAAATGGTTAAAATAAGTTATGAGAGAATTTGTTATTACAGCATATTTTCTACTGCTTTAATTATGGGGATTGTATTTGCAATAGTTCTTAGAGGAACAATGATGTCCTTAATTGGCTATTTGCTCATCCTTATAGGTGTTTCAGCATTTGGCAAAATACTAATTGATAGAATGATACAAACTCATCAATACACCAAAGGTAGAGAGATTGAGTTATATGAAGATAATATAGTCAAAACAAACAAAACTCTCGAAACAGATGAGACTCTTGTAATTAGAACCCAAGGGATTAGTAAATATTAGTTAAACCTAGCAAAGGTATTTACATAATAATTTCTCTTATTTTTTTATGAATGAAATCAAATCATATACTGTTGATGGTGAAATAACTTATGCTAGATTTATCAACAGACCAAATCGGTTTCTAGTCAATCTTAAGCTAGAAGCGAATGATAAAATTGAATCAGCTTTTTTACATGATCCAGGCAGAATGAAAGAACTACTAACTCCCAATGCAAGATTGATTATTCGAAAACCAATAAATGAAAACCCACGAAAAACAAAATGGGATATTTTAGCTGTTGAACTTGAAGATAGGTTGGTAACCAATAATTCAAGTTTACCAAATAAAATTATAAAATTTGCTTTAGAGAATAAATGGTTTGAGGAATTTAATCAATATAATAATATTAAAAGTGAAGTTAAGTATGGACATAGTAGATTCGATTTTTTAGTTTCGACTTATGCTGAAAAATGCTACATCGAAGTTAAGGGGGTAACACTTGTAATTGGTGATAAAGCGCTTTTTCCTGATGCTCCTACAACGAGAGGGGTAAGACATTTACGCGAATTGATAGAAGTAAAAAGAAATGGTGATAGAGCAGTAATCCTATTTACTTGTATGAGGAATGACCCAATCATTTTTTCACCGAATTATGAAACTGATCCTGTTTTTAGTGAATACTTGAAAAAAGCATTTGATGTTGGTGTAGAAATTATTATTTATAAAATTAAACCGATGATTAAGAATAAAAAGTTGATTTTGTTACTTGATAATAAGATTGATACTAGTTTTAAGAAAAATATCTAAAAGATGAAAAAAATGGAAACAAAAGAGATAGTCGGAAAAATTGCTGCTGATAGAGAAAGCAAAAAATTAGGAACAATCATCAAAATTGAAAAAATACAAGATGATAAAACTAAGATTTGGAAAGAACATGCTCTTGTCAGAGTTAGCAATTTTTTAAGGCAAGATGTAATTATTTTAGTGGAAGTAAGTAAAATAATCAAATGGGATAATCAATATTGTTGGTTTGATCTATTAAAAGTCGATTTTGATCAAGAGGTTCGAGAAACCAGGGCACTCATCAAGCTATATTCATAAGAAATATTTTATAAGTAGATGTTTATTTAATGAGTGAATAAGTTAACTTTATATTAATATTAGTCAAAATCAAAATGGCATTCTCAGGAGATAAACAATGACTATCTTTTCGAATTTTGAACCTATGTTCATATTAATTATTGTTATCGCATTTCTATGTGAATTTATGGACGGTTCATTAGGCATGGGATTTGGTACAACATTAACTCCTGTCTTATTTATTATTGGATTTACACAAGGAGAAGCAGTTCCCTCTGTTTTACTCTCTGAATTATGTGCAGGTTTGGTTGCGGTTATTTTCCATGCTCTTCTTAAGAATTTTAAATTAGGTCAAAAAAAGATTTTTCGAAGACGAAGAAAGAGACGAAGATCTAAAATTTTTACAACTCCCAGAGCTGTTTTAGCTACTGCTAAAACAGATGATCAAATAAATCCTGAAACACCACTAATAATTGATTCAGAAGAGCATTACGAAATTGAAGAGGACATAATAATTGAAGATGAATCAGATATTGTTGCAAATGAAGATGAAGAGATTGAAGAAATAAAAATAGAAAATGGTTCATTTATTGATAAACTCAAAAATTTAACAACAGATACAAAAGTAGTTTTCATTTTAGCGACTTTTGGTGTTATTGCTACAATTATTGCAGCAGTACTTTCAGTATCATTTGTTGAATCTGAATCATTTGATTTTGGTGTAAAAATTTACATCGGAGTGATGGTTTTCTCAATGGGTATTATGATACTTGCTCTTAGAAATAAACAAATTAAATCTTCTATGAAAAGAATAGTCTTTTTAGGGGCACTAGCAGGTTTCAACAAAGGAATATCCGGGGGTGGTTATGGTCCTATTACAGTCTCAGGTCAAATTTTAGCTGGTCGAGAAGGTAGAAACGCTATTGCTTCAACCTCCCTATCTGAAACAATTATTTGTTTTGTTGGGGTATTAACCTATATTATATCAAATACTGTAAAAGGATTTCGTGGTTCAGGAATAACATGGGAATACTTGAGCATTGCACCATACTTGATAATAGGAGCGGTTGTTGCAGCACCTTTAGCTGCCTTAGTTACTAACAAAGTAGAAAGCAAATGGCTAAAGATTAGTGTGGGTTGGGCAACTATTTTTCTAGGAGTTATCAGTATTGTTCGAGCAGCATTGATTCAAACAGGTATTTGGGATCAGATTCCTACTTGGGTTGGTGTTGATTTAATGATGAGTTAATAAAATTTCAATCTCCTAGATAATCAGTTAGTTCATCTATTGTAGATTTGATATAATGATTGTCAAAAACTATGAGATCATTAAAAATTTCCTTTAATAAATTAGAACCATATTTTCTGAGAAAATTACTGATAGTCTTTCTTTGAAGGTTTTCATCGAGACTATATACAATTATTATTAGTGTTTCCAAATCATCAATACTTGCTTGTGTTGAATTTATTTCTCTAAAACTTAATAATTCTTTAACAAATGATTTTTTGAATTGATTATTACCTTCAAAAATATCATCAATAGAAGTAGATTTCAAATCTTTTCGTTCTTTTATTAACTGAGCGATTGATTTCAAACCATTTAAACCAGCTACATTTATCATATAACTTAGATCGGCTTCAAGCATAACAAAAGCTGTTGAGTGTTTTGGTATAATCCGTGCTCTAGCCATCGACTTAATTGCTCGTTTTGTTTCCACTCTCCTTTTAGCGTAAAGGAGTATACGCTCTTCCAAAACATTGACTATATGCTGAATTTCCAACAATAATTCATCTGTTATTAGCTGGGTTGGTAATTTACTCATTCTTTATCATTAGAATTTTGTTTTGCAGAGTAAAAAAGATAATGAATAGTTAGAAAATAAGTGAAGAAATAACCGTTATTTACCCTTCAAATTATTTATTTATAATGAAATTGTACATACAGAATAGAGATTATAAAATGTAAGGAGCGAAAACCCTTGGCTTGTAATGAAGGAGAATTTACTATTGCAGAAATGATTGGTAAAAACGCCGTATCAGCTGATGAAATCCCAGTAGGAGAAATCACAAAAATTATTGATCAGCCAGATGGTTCAAATGATGATCCAAACAAAATCTGTGATATAAAAACCGATTTGTTTCAAATAGTTGTTAAATTGAGTCCCGAAGTTTTCCCCGTTTTAAATGAACCAACTGAAATATTATTTTCAAGTCAAACACTTGAAAAAGTAGTATCAAGTGGTATTCAATTAAAATTAACAAAAGACATGATAGCTTCCTACCTTAAATAATATGATATTTCAAATCATAATGGGTCTATCAATTTTTGTGATGGTACCATCATTTGAAATATAATAATTAATATCCAATGATGAACGAAATGAGATTTGCTCAGTTTTAAGTGTATTTTCAGCTTCTCGGATTGGGGCAAACCAAGTGATAATCCAATCTGTAAGTGACACCTGCAAAGCTATTGCACAAACAATCAGATATTTCTGTTTCAGGCGATAATAATGAGCATTTGCTCTTGTAAGGTTTACTAATTCTTTTGCTGTTAGAATATCTGTTGAATTTTGCACTCTCAATTCAGGTATTAATTCTTCTGAAATAAATTTTCCTTGGAAACCATCAATGATAGTAATAATGAAAGTACGATTATTCAAATCAGTTTCATTATACACAGCATAATTTATGTTATGAGTGAAAATAAATTCATTACTGGTGTAATTACCAGGACCATATTTGGATTCGAATAGCTTTGATGATTTTAAATTGGAAGCAATTCTAATGCTACTATAAAAGGTCATAACGATTATGAAGAAACTGAAGACTATTTTCCTTCTTCTTGCATCCCATTTTAATGGCCAGACAGTGGTAGCAAATAGAATAGCAGCTATTGAGTGTATGTTATTTGTTGTTAAGATCTTGATACCATACCATTTAAAGGAAAATGGGAAGAAAATCATTTCACCTGTAGGTACAAAGAAATCAGTAAAAATATGGGTAAGTGAACCTAAGTAAATAACTAGAATACCAAACCAAGACCAAAATTTCAAGTCAGGGTAATTTTCTTCTTTCCAAAAAATGGTCCTCACTTTACCCAAATTAAAAACTGCAGCGGTAATAATTACATAAGGTATGATACCAACAAAACTGTGACTCATAGCACGATGTTCTAACCAGAAAAGTTTAGGTGCGAAATAGACAAGAAAATCAAAAACAACATCTAAATCAGGTAAAACACTACCAATAAGAAAAGGGATAAGGAATTTCTTAGGTACAGGTTTTATTTTGTCGATCCAAAAAATAAAGCAATAAGCTAAAACCAAATGTGTTATTGGATCCATTCATAAACACCTTTTTTTGCTATTCTACCATTTTTTTTGGATTTAGTAATTCGTCCAAATCACAGGGTATTTTGATGCCAGATTCTATTATTACCTCTTTGATTGTTTTATTAGTTTCATAAGCTGTTTTAGCTATTTCACCAGCTTTTTCATAACCGATTATTGGAGTTAATCTTGTTACTATCATTAGTGTTCTCGATAATTGTTCTTTAATATGTGGAATATTCACTTCTAATCCTTCGAGACAATGAGTGACAAATGATTTGATACTTGCAGATAAAATCTGTATTGAATCCAATAAATTGTAAATCATAATCGGTTTTGCTACATTCAAATCAAGGATACTACTATATCCCTCAGCAAAAGTAATAGTCAAATCATTACCGATTACTTGAAAACAAACTTGTATCAATGCTTCAGATTGAGTTGGATTAATTTTACCAGGCATAATTGATGAACCAGGTTCATTTTGAGGAAGTTTTATCTCCCCTAATCCTGCTCGTGGTCCACTGCCCATCCATCGGATATCATTAGCCATTTTCAAAAGTGAGAGTGCTAATAATTTTAGAACACTACTAACCCTTGCAATAGAATTATGTGAAGCTATTCCCTCAGCTTTCACAGGATTAATTTTGAAAGGATAATTCGTTTGTGTTGATAATACTTCAACAGCTAATTGATCAAATCTACTTGGGGCATTCAAACCCGTTCCTAATGCAGTTCCTCCTATAGGTAGGAGATATAATTCCTCTATTGCTGATTTTATTCTATTTCTACTGGTTGAAATCTGATTTAGATATACAGAAAATTCTGTAGCGAGTGGAATAGGTACAGCATCTTGAAGATGAGTCCTACCTACTTTGATGACATCTTTGAATTGATCTATTTTCTCCAATAATGATTTTTCTAATATATTCAAGGAGGGAAGTAATTCACGAGTTAATAATTCAATAGTTGAAAGATGCATGGCTGTTGGAATGACATCATTGCTAGATTGACTTTTATTCACATGATCATTGGGATGAACTGGTTTTTTCTCACCTTTAGGATGACCTAAGATTTCATTTGCCCGATTAGCCAATACTTCATTCATATTCATATTAGTTTGAGTTCCTGAACCAGTTTGAAAAACATCTAATGGGAATTGATCTAAGAATCGTTTTTCCGTTAATATTTCATCTATTGCTTGATGAATCGCCAAGGCAATATCATTATCAATAACAGCCAATTTCACATTAGCTTCTAAACAAGCTTTCTTAATTTGAGCTAATGACAGAAGAAAGATTATTGGAAACCTCCTTTCACTAATTTGGAAATTATTAATAGCACGTTGAGTGTTAATCCCCCAAAATGCTTCGGAAGGCACTTCTAATGTTCCAAGTAAATCTTTTTCAAGTCTTGTTTTTTTTGTCATATTATTTCTTCTCGAGATTTCTTAATTTATTAATTGCTGTGCCAGGCATTACTCCTTTAGGACAAACAGCATTACAAGCAAAAATTCGTTCACAAGCAGGAACGCCATCCTCTTTCATTACTCGGGTGATAATTTCATCTCTATGAACTTCACTTAATCGTGTATCATCAACGAATCTAAATGCTTTGGCTAGATTTGATGGACCAAGATAATTTTTGTTTTTCCCTGAAACAGGACAAGTCCAACATAAACCACACAAAAGACAATAAATAAGCTGCTCTATTCTTCGAGCATCATCATGTGTTTGAAAGGATTCAGGGGCAGTATCAGTTATAGGTCGATCAAAATATGGTTTTACTTCCTGATAGAAATGCCAGAAAGGTTCCATATCAACCACTAAATCTTTTATAACAACCATATTTGGTAGAGGTTCGATTAGAATTTCCTTTTCCCTATCCCAGTCAGGAACTTCAGCAAAGAATAAGTCTGGAACTCTTTGATGTGTTTTTTCTTCATAGGGATCAACCTGTGTTTTACAAGCCAATTGTGGGAATTTGTTAATTGTTATTCCACAAGAACCGCAAATTGCACCTCTACAAGAGTATCTAAAAGCTAAAGTTGAATCGTAGTGATCTTGTATGTAAAACAATGCTTCTAGAATAGTCATTCCTGGTTTAAGTGGTACAAAATACTTTTCATAATGTGGTTTTTCAGCATGGCTTTCTTGACGATAAATTATGAATATTTTTTCTTTTTTCACCATTAATACGCACGCTCCTTTACTGGGAAGAATCCTAATGTTACAGGTTTGGTATTCATTACCAACCCATCTTTACCTTTTGTTACCAAAGAATGTACTAGGAATTTCTTATCATCTCTTTTTGGATAATCTGTCCTAAAATGAGCCCCTCTACTTTCTTTTCGCCAGAGAGCTCCAAAAGCAGTCACTTCCGCAATATCAATCATATTTCTAAGCTCTAAAGTCCTTATTAATCCAAAGTTAAATTTCCGTTCATCGGTTTCTTGTTGAACATTTTTGAATTCTTTTTGTAGCTTTTGTATGATCGTTAGTGCTGCTTGTAACTTTCCTGCTTCTCGATACACACCAACATTGGTATCCATAATTAATTTCATTTCATCTCTAATTTCTATTGGTTTCTTACCAGTGTTTTTACTCCATAATTTATATAGAGTCTCAATTGATTGATGTGCTTTTTCTTCTGCCTTTAGTTTTTGTTCTTTGGTTATTGGAGATTTTGATCTTTGATTTAGGAGATTCCGAGCTACATATCGACCAAAGACAACTGTTTCTAATAATGAGTTTCCACCTAATCTATTAGCACCATGCACAGAAAGACATGAATTTTCGCCTATAGCATATAAGCCTTCTACTGGTGTTTCTCCAATGAATCCTTTATATCGAGATGCTATACCACCCATAGAGTAATGTTGTCCTGGTTGAACAGGAATTGGTTTTTCTATCGGATCAACTCCCGCAAAAAACATCGAGATTTCTCTTATACCAGGTAGACGTTCCATAATTTTCTCTTTACCTAGGTGCGTTAAATCCAAGTGAACATAACCATCCTCAAATCCTCGTCCTTCTTGAATTTCAGTTTCAATAGCTCTAGCCACAATGTCTCGAGGTGCTAGCTCCATTGCTGTTGGAGCGACGTTTTTCATAAAACGTTCACCATCTTTATTAACTAATATTCCTCCTTCTCCTCTTGCTCCTTCTGTCATGAGAATATTTGTACCGTAAAGAGTGGTTGGGTGGAATTGAACGAATTCGCAATCTTGCATTGGTATCCCAATACGGAAAGCAGCTCCTAATCCATCTCCTGTATTAATCAATGCATTTGTTGAACGTTTATAAATACGGCCATGACCACCTGTAGCTAAAACAATATTATCAGCTCTAAAAATAATTAATTCTCCTGAAACCATATCCATAGCTAATAAACCTGTAATGTGGTTATCTACAGAAATAAGATCAATAAGATAAAATTCATCGTAAAATTTTACATTAAATCGAACACATTGTTCATATAGCGTATGTAGAAGAACGTGACCAGTTCTATCACCGGCATAACATGTTCTTGGAAAACCTGCACCACCAAATGGTCTTTGAGCTATTAGTCCTGATTCCAACCTTGAAAATGGTGCACCCATGCTTTCCAATTCCCTTACTATTTTAGGTGCTTCATCACAAAGAACTTTCACAACATCTTGATCAGCTAAATAATCTGAACCATAGACAGTGTCATAGGCATGTCTTTCTGTTGTATCATCCTTACCAGCTTGAGTGTTCCCTAAGGCAGCATTTATTCCCCCTTGAGCTGCTCCAGAATGGCTCCTTACAGGATGTACTTTGCTAATAACTGCGACATTCCACTTAGTTGATAATTCTAATGCAGATCGTAGCCCACTAAGTCCACCACCAACAATTACTGCATCGAACTCTTCGACTTTCAAAAATAATACCTTCCTAGTTAAATGAATTAATGAACAGTTCTCTAATATTAAATAAAGACTTATCTTTTAAAAAAATAAAGCCAAATATCTATACTGAATAAATAAAGATTTAAAGATTGCAAAAAATCACTAATCAAGGTATTAAAATGTCAAAAGAAATAATCTATATCGCTGCACCACTTTGCCCAAAATGTGTTCGTGTTAACCGTTGGTTAAAGGAAATGGAAGCAACTCATCCTGATATCCAAGTTACTAAATATAACTTTGCCTTTCAATTTAAGGAAGTAAAGAAATATAACATTAAAACAATTCCAACGCTAATTATTGGCGAAGAAAAGCTTGGTGGTTGGATAGCTGAAGAGGACTTTAAAACAGCAATTGAAAAATTAAAATAAAAGAAGACTACTGTCTTCTTTAATATCTATCTGCAGAACCTAAAACATTTTTATTTTTGTGAATTAGTAATTTCTTAAGCTCATCTCGAGCAGGACCAAGATATTTCCTTGGATCAAACTCACCAGGATTTTCAGCTAAAACTTTACGGATTATTGCGGTGATAACCAATCGTCCATCAGAATCAATATTTATCTTACAAACATTCATTGCAGCAGCTTTGCGTAATTGTTCTTCTGGGACACCAATTGCACCTGGCATATTCCCACCGTACTTGTTTATTATGTCTACATATTCCTGTGGAACAGATGAACTTCCATGTAATACAATAGGAAAACCTGGAAGGCGTTTTTGCACTTCTTCTAAAATATCAAATCTTAAGGGTGGTGCTGGTTGTCCTGGTTTAAATTTATAAGCACCATGTGATGTACCTATAGAAATAGCTAAACTATCACAACCAGTTCTTGTAACAAAATCTTCAACTTCTTCTGGTTTTGTGTAATGACTTTCTTCAGATGAAACGTGTTCCTCAATACCAGCTAGTACTCCTAATTCTGCTTCAACAGTAATATCAAATTCTTTTGCATATTCTACAACTTTAATTGTGTTGGTAATATTTTCCTCATAAGGAAGATGAGAACCATCATACATTACTGAAGAAAAGCCCATATCGATACAAGATTTTGCTAATTCAAAAGAATCACCATGGTCAAGATGGAGAGCCATGGGAATTTTACCTCCAAGTTCATCTTTATATTTTACAGCTCCTTCTGCCATGTATTGAAGGAGAGTTTGATTAGCATATTTCCTAGCTCCTTTTGAAACTTGGAGGATTACAGGAGACTTGCTTTCTACACAAGCTAAAACAATTGCTTGTAACTGTTCCATGTTGTTAAAATTATATGCTGGAACAGCATAGCCATTTTCCATTGCATGTTTAAACATTTCTCGGGTGTTTACAAAACCCAATTCTGAATAGTGAACCATTTCATTCCCTTCGGATTAATTAGATATTATCTTACACTTAAATTTAACTCGTGATTGTTCAAGTCATTTAGTCAACAGTTAATGTTTTTGATAGATTGCGTGGGTAATCAGGATCTATTCCTCGTTCGAGAGACATATAAAGTGCCAATAATTGTAAAGGAATAGCTGCTAAAATTGGTGAGATTAATTGCGATGATTTTGGTATTTCAAAATAATCTCCTGACTTGACATGTTTATCAAGTCCTTCGATATGTTCACCAATAACTATGGGACGACCATCTCGACATTCAACTTCAGAAACATGAGAAGTAACGTAATATTTGTCTTCAGGGGCGACCACATAGATTACCGGATAACCTTCTTCAACTATACTAAGTGGACCGTGTTTAAATTCTGAAGAATACATTGCTTCAGCTGAGATGTAATTGATTTCTCTTATTTTTAGAGCACCTTCTAATGCTACGCCATGAGTAATACCATACCCTAACAAAGACATTGCTTTAGTTTTACCCAACTCCTTTGCTAGCTGTTTCGCTTTAGGATCACTACCTTCTATGGTTTCACCAATTAATTTAGAGAGTGAATGAATCTCTTTTTTCAATGATTCAAATTCCTCATCTGATAAGCGACCTTTTTTATGACCTACTCGAGCTGCTAAAATTAGGAATAAAATCACTTGGTTGGTATAGGTTTTTGTTGCAGGAACGCTTCTTTCAATACCAGCACCAATATAAGCATAAGCTTCGGACATTCGCTCAACAGTAGAACCAGGAACATTAATCATTCCAAGTATATGATACCCTTTTGGTTTAGCAAAATTCATAGTATTGATAATATCTTTTGTTTCCCCGCTTTGAGAGACACATAACATGACAGTTTTATCACCAGGATCATAGTTTTTGTATTCTTCAAAAAAGCGTCCACCTATTACGGGGATGGATAATACATCAGCAACGTTATTCAAATAATAAGAACCAACATTACAAGCATTAAAACTTGAACCACAACCTACCAAGAAAGCTTTATCAGCTTTTGCTAATTTATCTACAATATCATCTAAAACATCACTCTCTAAACCCAATGCAAGCTTTTCAGAAGCGTCAACTTGCTCATGAATCTCTTTAGTTAAGAAATAATCAAATCTTCCTTTCACTGCATCTTCAGCTGATAAATCAGTTATCCGTGGTTCTCGTGTTATTTCTGAACCATCTTCTGCACTAAATATTCTATATGAATCAGCAGTAAGTTCAACAATTTCTCCATCATTTAAGGGTACATATTTGGAGGTTAATGGGAGAATTGAGGGCAAATCTGAAGCAACGTAGTTTTCACCTTCACCAATACCAATCACGAGAGAAGAACCCATTTTAACAGCAAAGATGCGATTAGGCATATCTTTATGGAAAGTCACAAAAGCAAAGACTCCTTCCATCTCTTTAATACCCCCTATTATACCTTTAACCATATCTTTTTCGAGGTCATAATGCTTTTCTACTGCGTGAACACAAATTTCACCATCATTCAGACTAATAATCTTATGACCTTCTTTCTCTAGCTTTTCTTTGGTTTGATGAAAACTTACAATGTTACCATTATGGGCTCCAACCATATCACCATCACAATCAAAATGTGGTTGAGCATTAACTTTACTTGGTCGACCAAATGTTGACCATCTTAATTGTCCAATCCCTATTGAACCTATCATAGATGCTAATTTTAGCGACTCAGTTACTCCATCAATAGTGCCAACATCTTTTCTTAGATCAATTTCACCATTATGATATAAGGCTAAACCTGCACTATCATATCCACGGTAAGCCAATCTTTTACCAATAGTTAATAATTTCTCAGCGACATTTCCTTGTTTTGCTACAACACCAAAAATACCACACATTTCTTATTGTCACCATTATTATTTATTACAAATTATTCCGAATTGATTTTTTTGAATTCTACTATGCAAAAATAATTATAGAATATAATTTTTCCTCTTAATTTGTTTCAAAATAATCATTCTTTCAAGACAATTAATCTATAATTGTATTTTTATATGATTAAGTTGCATGGAAACCACCATAGACAGTATATTGAAAGATTGCAGCAGATAATAATAGAATAACTGAATTTACTAGTAGGATGGTTATTATTCCTCCACGAACAACATATGATTTGATTCGATAAGTTTCATCTTCTTCCTCAATATCATAACTGTATTCTTCTTTCTCTGGTATTTCCTCATCTAACTCATCTAACCCTTCTTCTAATTCTTCATCCTCTTCAAGCTCTTCTTCATCATCATCATATTCGTAATCATCCTCTTCTTCATCAATGATTTCTTGCCTAGTTTTTGCTTCTTTCTCTGCTTTTTTCTCTTTTATGATTTCTTTGTAGACTTTTGATTTTGCAGATTCTTTTCGTAGCATTCGATACACAAAGATATTACGATAAATCATATCCCCAAAAACAACTATCCCAAAAAGAGCAATGCCACCTATAGCCATAACTGCGGGTGGTGTTATGGTACCTAAAGGGAATGGATGAATAAATTTGTCAACGATAACAATAAAGCCAGCAATCAATAATCCAGGAATAATCATCAGTATGATTCGTAACCATTTTGGTAATTGAACTAATGGTTTAAATTCATCTTTTTTAAGTTTGGAATCATTTATGGCACTCTCATCTGAGCTTTCCGCTTCTTCTGATAGTGAAATGTTGGTTTGTTCATCATTGACTGTCAATAAAATTCACCTTTATAACAAGAATATTGTATAACTAGTTCATCTAAAAGCATTATCAAATATATGCAATTTCCAGTAAAATTAACTCTTCAAGAAAAATGGTACTAAAATAATATTTATCAATCAAAACAAATAACCTTTCTTTGCTTATATTTAATGGGTTATTAATCTTAATCATTTGCTAGATTAAAGGAGAATTGAATAGTTGCCAACTATAGGTTTTGTAGGCATAGATAATGCAGGGAAAACTACTATAATAGATATCTTTGCTAAACATAAATTGACTAAAACAATCCCTACAGTTGGTATTAACCTTGAACAATTATTCTTCTCTGAAATTGGTTTTGATTTTAGTATTTTAGACATGGGTGGACAGAAAAACTTCCGATTACTTTGGGTAGATTACCTTCACGCTGTTGATGTTATATTATACGTTATCGATGCAAGTGATTATAAGCGATTGGATGAATCCATTCATGAATTTCAAAATATGTTAATCTTGACTGAAGCTAATGCTGTACCAATTTTGGTGTTAGTTAATAAAATTGATATCCCAAATTCATTAGGTGCTTATGAAATTGGGCAAAAAATTTCTGCTATTCCCGAATTAATGAACCGCGATTGGAATATCATTGAAACCAGTGCTGTCACCACTAAAGGTCTTGTTGAGATGTTCAAATGGACCTATTCTAAAATAGCTAAAAAACAATTAGTTTTAGAGGTTGATTACACTGAAATTGCGGATAAAAAATACTATAATCCTTGTCCATTATTACTCAATTTACAAGATGGGCATTATTGTATAAATCATGATAATTTCACCCCAGTAAAAGTCGTTCCACTAGAAAGCTTATTTGCCAAGGATATTAATGATAAGGAACAAGTTATTAAGGACACTATAAAGGAATTTGAAGAATCAGATAGGATGGTTTGTTTTAATAATATCTTTGTTTCTGATCAAGATGATAATATTCATTGCGCGACTGACAATACAGCAGTAGAAGTTGAAAGAACTACTGCTAGTAAAGAGGAGTATATTGATTCCTACAATATGATGCATCTTACTGGTGGAGTAATGTGCTCTGAATGCCTATATAAAATACTCTTTTCAGCTCTTAAACGTAAAATCAAATCTGGTGTCAAAATAACTGAAAGTGATATTGAAAATATAAAATTAACTGAAGAAAGAAAATCTGTAGATATATCAAAATGTTCATGATGTCTTTTGAGCCATTATTTCAATCGCTTTTCTATAAGCTGCTAAATATTCTTTGATAATATTTCGCCAACTATATAATTCTGAAATTTCCCTAGCTTTTTCTCTAGCATTTTGCACTTCATCTGTACTCATTTTAGAATGTGTAATTATCATCTTAGCTAAATCATCAGCTGCTTCTTTATTTGTTCGCCCTTTTCTTCTTAAAACATAAATCCCAGTGATATCCTCTTTTTCCATTTGATTGACCAATAATCCAAAGCCTGATAAATCAGTAGTTACTGCTGGTACACCTAATGCCAACGCTTCTAACGGAGTTAAACCATAAGGTTCGTAAGTTGAAGGATAAATTCCCATGTCACATCCAGCAACAGCATCGTAATAATTCAATTCCAATAGCTTATCATTACTTGATAAGTAAGTTGGATAGAAAATGATTTTCACACGATCTTCAGGTTTATTTAATAGATTTAATTCATTTATTGTTCGCAAGATAGTATCTCTTTCATTCATATTAAAAGGACAAATAGGAGGATAAACTGATTTATCAGGATCCATTTTTGAAGCTTTGACTGCTATTTTATTTATTTCAGCAATCTCAGATTCAAGGAAGAATTCAATCAAAGATTTCTTCTTTAAATGGTCTTTGAAATCTGTGCTAGTATGAGATAGCCATTCTTCAATTCGAATTAGAGGTGCTTGTATAGTTTCTCTTTGTTCCTTTGCTAGAGTAAATGAATCCATGATGTCAGGCTTTATTCCACGCACAGGTGCTGGTACCCAGATAAATGCTAAGACATTTCGTTTGCAATTAGTTTTATTCAACTTATTATTTACTATTTTTAATGACTCAAGAAATACATCAATACCTTTGTTGTGAAATTCATATCTACCTGATATATGGATGACCATAAGATTTTCTAAATCAATATTATAATAACGGTTAAAATAAGCTTCAACAAATTGAGCTATCTTACGTCTTGCGTTGAAATGCTTAAATCCCAAATCCGCTTTTTTTGATAAACTTTCAAGATTAATTCCATTTGGTATTACAAAATCAGCTTTTTTACCAAGTATGCCTTCAGTTTCTCGTGCAACAGCTTCTGAAACAGTGATTAATACATCTGCTTCCTTTGCACATGTTACTTCAATTTGGTGCGTTCCTTCTACATGGTATTGATAGGCTTTTTGTGGTGGGATGGTTTCATTTTTAGCTAAAAACTCATCTAATATTTCGTTGATATCTTCATCGCCCATAGCGATATTTCGTCCTAATTGTGTTGCATGAGTCATAAATACAGTTGGTATCTTTATGTTATTACGTTTTAAATATAACAAACCTGGACCTGATATCCACTCATGAAAATGAGCAACCACATTCTTATCCTTGAATCTTGGTGAGTTAATTAATGCAACAATCAACACACCTGCAGCCCAACCAAAAGCAACCATAGGATCAAATACTTCTTGCATCCATAAAGAATCAATATTAAACCAATCCCACAGGATGCCTTTTATCTCATCTATTTTTCGTTCTGATTTTCCTGTAACAAGGGGGACATCTAATAGAAAAGAGGGGTCTACTAGGATAGTTTCTACCAATCCTCCACCAATCCAACGACCATATTTTACATCAATGCCTTCTGATCGGACCAAATTGAAAGTTTCCTCTAAATCCTTTGGTGGTTCTAGTTCTTCAAAATCATTACGTGCTTTGAAGGAGTTGTAAAGACCTATAGCTAAATAATTACCAGGTCCTAAAGCTCTTTGCATTTCGTTAGCTTTAGAAGCGATAACAGTATAGATCCCACCTATTTTATTAGCAATTTCATTTGAGACTTCGAAAACTATTGGTGAAGAGTTTTGATCGACCGTCATTCTATTAATTACAACTCCAGAGTTTATGAGTAATACTAAATTCTAACTATATCGAATATTAATCCTACACTTAAAAAGAATTGTAATAATTCTGAGAGATTTATTAACCATTAATATTATGAACTTTTGAGATAAAATTTTAAGGAGAAAAATATAGATTTTCACTCGCAAAAGATTACATTAACGATTTGCAAAGAAAAACTGAAAATTCGAGGGACTATTATTGAATGGTAAAGAAATTGTTCAGAAAATTCGTCAAAAAATGATGGATCATCATGATCTTTTTGCACGAGCTATTCCTTTAATTGCTTCAGAAAACGTCACAAGCAAAGAGGTTCGAGAAGCAACTATATGCGATTTTCAACATAGATATGCTGAAGGATGGCCGGGTGAAAGAGTTTATGCTGGTTGTCAGCATCTTGATGAGGTTGAATTCATTTGTATGGATTTGGCTAAAGAAGTTTTCAAAGCAGATTTTGCTGATGTTCGCCCAATATCAGGTGTTGTAGCTAATTTAGTATTGTATTCTGCTTTTACAGAACCAGGGGATATTAGTATGAGTATTAGTATTCCATGTGGTGGTCATATATCAACAGGACCTTTAACAACACAAACAGGTGGTTTTATGGGTGGCACAGCAGGTGCAGTTCGAGGATTAAATGTACAATACATTCCTTTTGATAGAAGATCATTAATTATAGACACTGAAAAAGCTGAAGAAGCTATTAAAGAATTGAAACCAAAATTACTCCATTTTGGAGCATCTGTTTTCCTCTTTCCACATCCTATTAAGGAATTAGCCCCTGTTGCTAAGGATTTAGGAGCAACAGTAACTTATGATGCGGCTCATGTTTCAGGTTTAATTGCTTGCGGGTATTTCCAAAATCCTTTGGCTGAAGGAGCTGAAGCTATGTCCTTCTCAACTCATAAAACAATGTTTGGTCCACAGCATGGATGTGTTGTAGCAACTTCCGAACAAGATGAATTCTATGAGAAAATAAAGCGAGCAACCTTCCCCGGATTAACAAGCAACCATCATTTACATAATGTTGCAGGTTTAGCTATTGCTTTAGCTGAAATCAAAGAATTTGGCAAGGATTATGGAGGGCAAATCATAAAGAACTCTCAAGCATTAGCTCAGGCTCTTGAAAATGAAGGATTTGTAGTTTGTGGTAAAGAGCGTGGTTACACCAAATCACATACAATTTTAGTTGATATTAGTTCTCTTCAAGAAAAAGCTGGTTTGGGAAAAGATATAGAAGAAGACCTTGAAAAAGCTGATATTATACTTAATAGAAATCTTTTACCATGGGATGGTATGGAAGGTAGAAACTATCTTAATCCAGGTGGTATTCGCATGGGAACTTCTGAAGTGACTCGTATAGGTATGAAAGAAAGCGAAATGAAACAAATAGCTCAATTCATGCGACGTGTAGTCATCGATCGCGAAGATCCAGCTAAAGTTGCCAAGGATGTCAATGCTTTCCGTAAAAATTACCAGAAGCTTCACTATTGCTTTGGCTCTAATGAAGATGCTTACAAATACATTGAAATTTTATAAGCAATTAGATGGGGATTATCCCCATTTTCTACTTTTTCTGACCTTCGTTTGTTAAATAAGAAGCACATCAGTTGGGATTAATTATTTTAAACCGACAAAAAACCTTTTTTGAAAGAAAAAATTTTATAATTCAATAAAAGTATAAAAGAATTGATTAAAAGAGCTAAAAAAGTAAAATAAGTAATCTAAATAAATAACCGGTGAATTACTTGATAAGACGCAGTAAAACTGAATTGCCATTAGCACCCATTGAGAGAATAATCAAAGAAACAACAAATATGTTGGTCAGCGAAAGTGCGGCATTGGAATTAAGAAAAGTATTAGTTGAAGTAGCTGAAGAGATTTGCCATAACGCTTCTGATTTAGCAGCTTTTTCAGATAGAAAAACTATTAAAGATCGTGATATTACTATGGCTTTTAAAATTTATAAGAAAAAATGAAAATTTGATTTAAAAAGCTCCTTTTCTTAACCCTTATGCTAATTTTTAAAAAACCAATAATTGATTTACTATTGGTCACTATAATAGACAATAAAACTATCATCACCTTTAGGTGCAAGAAAATTGTTAAAAAAAATTACTTATGATGATTTGATTTTAATCTTTGGCGAAGATTTTATCCCAAAGGAATTAGATAAAAAAATCCTCATGAAACATTTTGAGGTTGGTTCTAATAGGATTATTGGCGAACGTACAATCGAGAAGATTAAACAAGTATTAGAAAATGCTATAGAAGCAACTAAATTGGAACAATTTCGAGATAAAGGTGGAGTTATAAGCTCGCCTGTTGCACGTTTACATTCTAATTTATCTGCTAAAATAGACAACGAAGAGAAAAGAGAGGATAAAGAGGATTACAAACCATCTGTTGTTGAGGATAAATATGGATTAAACTCAATACGAAAAGGTTTGGTGAAAGATCGTTTAACTATTAAACGACCAAAAAACGGTTCTTTTATTGAAGACAAAGCTGAAGACAAATCAAACTCACCTGATGAAAAAGCTAATTCCATAGAAGATAACAGTAATTCTCAATTACCCTCAGTTGACGAATTGACAGTATTATCAGGGGGGCAAATAAAAAGAAATGGTGATGATAGCTGTGGAAGTGGGTATGTTCAAAGAGAAATTTCTATTAGAAATTATCTTGCGCAAGATGAAAATGCTAGTATCCGATGGGGAAAGGAAGAGGTAATTGACAGAAAAGGCAACCATCAAGAAATAAACAATCCAGCGTATATTTTTCACTCTGATTTATGGCAGTTTGAAGAAGCAAGAACAACCTCACGAATGAATCGTTGTGATATTTTACAGTATGTAACCTTAGATATGGTTGCTAATAATATCAATGTAGTAATGCTTGAAAATGAAGAAGAACCATTTTTTATTGTTGAAGGCCATGGATTACTTTATTCAAAGGACACATTAAAAGATAAGATACAGATTCGCGAACCCATTCATTTAATGGTAATAACTTGTGAAGCATGGCAAATTGCATTAAAACGACCTGAAGCATTGATAAAAGGACAGCAATTTGGTAAAGAATCAGGTTATAATATTGATATGACAAGTGTAGTTCCATTAGCAGATGTTCAAATCAAAATTGCTGAATTGGATGCTAAATTCAAAGTATCTTATGCTGACCCAACAGAGGTAATAAAAGAAACGATCAAACAATTGGAGAAGCATCGTAAAAATATTATTTGGACTTGTGGTGCAAAAGTAATTGATAATTTACGCCAGATTATGAGAGAGAATAAAACTATTGTTGATAATCCTAATTATGAATTAAATATGGTGATTATTGGTACAAAATCAGTTATTCATCCAATTAAAATAATATACCAACCAAGTGGTGAGGTAATTTTCAAGGAATTATTACCTGGGTATTGTTCTAAACATCAAATACTTTCTGAAAGTTCAATAAAAAATATCTTTGGCAGCATACCAGCTATTTATGATACTGAAGATACTGAAAACTGGCAAAATCAAATATCGAAAATCACTCATGCGGTCCATCAAAGGTTAGGTTACAGTGCTCTTGAGAATATTTTTGATCCAGGTTATTTCAAAGGCAGTCCAAGCGACACTATACCAATTGGGAAAATAGATATTATATTACCTCCAGAAACAGAAAAATTACAAGAATTATTTGATAATAAAGGGTTAATTATTCTCTATTGAAAGTAAACCTTTTCTAAAAAGGATTGATAGTTTAGATATGAAACAAATTCTCCATATTGGCTTTGACGATACGGATTCATTAAAAGGTTCTTGCACTACTCATTTAGCTACCACATTAATTAATGAAATATTTGATCAAGTAGTATTCCTTGACTTCCCGAATCTAATTAGATTAAATCCAAATATCCCCTATAAAACCAGAGGTAATGGAGCTGTTGCTATTAGAGTTAAGGGATTAAAAGAGGATTTGGATTTTTGTAAAGAAATGACACATAAATTAGTTAAGAAAATGGCACGAATAGAAGATGAAAACACCAATCCTGGAATTGTTTTTGTTGAAAATAAAATTCCAAAAGAAGTAGTGGAATTTTCACAAAGAGCGATGTGGTCAGTGCTTACTATTAAAGAAGCCGAAGGATTTCAGAATTTTGATAATATTAGTTTGGAGAAATTTGGTAATGGAAGGGGGATTATTGGAGCTTTAGGTGCTATTGGAAATACATTGCAAAATGATTTCACATATGAGCACCTATCATATCGTGAAGAAAATAATTTTGGTAAAAAACGTATGATTAACGAAGAAAGTGTTTTTATTGCTGATAAAGAAACACCATTAACATTCAGTAATATTGATTATGAATACAATGCGATTATGATTACACCACGAGGTGCAGACCCAGTTTTTAGTGGAATTCGTGGTGAAACTGTCGAAGCTATATCTAAAGCATGGGCTTTGATTGACCCTTTAGAACCTATTGCTATGAAAATGATTTTTCGTACAAATCAACATACTAATGAGCATTTCGTTAAGGAATTTAAAATCAGTGAATTAGAACCACACCTTTCGATAATTTCATCTGGTGAAGTATCTAAAAATCCACATTATATTGAAGGTAGTCATTTGATTTTCAGTTTTAAAGATGATACAGGAGAGATAGATGCTGCAGCTTATGAACCAACAAAAAGATTTCGTGGTGAAATTAGCAATTTAAAGAAAGGTGATAAAATAACTGTTTTTAGCGGAGTTCGACCTCAAGGGAACAATCATCCTATGACTGTTAATATTGAACGTTTAATTGTTAATGAGTTAATAACCTTAACCAAAAGCGAAAATCCATTTTGTGATAAGTGTGGCGCAAGATTAAAATCAGCGGGAAAAAATAAGGGATTCAAATGCCCAAAATGTTCTACAATTTATCGTAATAAAAAACCCACAATGCAAACTATCCCAAGAAAGATCAACAAACAAGAATATCTTCCACCAATTGTTGCCCATCGCCATTTAACTAGACCTATAGTAAGAAATGATAGAAACAACACTGGAACACAATTAAGTTTAGAAGAAACTGAAAAAATCTTAAGGGAATTGGTTAAATACAATAAGGATAAATTATTAGACACGAAATAATTTGGAATAGAATTAAAAACTAGAAGATATTCCACAAAATTTTAATAAAAAATTAAGGAAAACATCTGTAGATAATAGTCTTTGGAGGAAATATATTAATTGATTACTATTAATGAATACGATTTCGATGAAAGCCTTTATTACTATACTGGCGGGGACGGTCATGTTTGGATTAAAAAACTAGCTGATGGAAAAATCACTGTTGGTTTTGATGATTTTGGACAAAAACTAGCAGGAAAAATACTTTTTGTTCGAACCGTACCAGAAGGCAAAACAAGAAATAAAGGTCAAAGTCTTGGAACAATAGAGACTGGCAAATATGTCGGTGCTATACGCTGTCCTGTAAATGGAACTATTGTAGAAGTCAATCCAGCTATTAAAGATAAACCGGGCTTAATTAATGACGATCCATACGGTGAAGGATGGATAGCTAAAATTGAACCATCAAGCCTTGATGATGATCTAAAAGATGAAATGGTTTTTGGTGAAGCTCAATTAAAAGAATGGATTGAAAAAGAAATCGCTCAACATGTCAAATAAAAAAGGATTCAAACCTTTTTTATTGATTTTTTATTTCTAATTACATTCAAACTAATTTGAAATTTTCTGTATTTTAACCACCAGCAACTATTTGAGTGATAATGATATTATCGCCATTTTTTACGATAGTATTAATATTTGCTGCCCTTTCATTTACAATAATAGCTATGAGATTAACTGGAACGTCAGTAAAATCAATAACATCCTTCAATTCTTTAGGTTCGTTAATTGATACTTCTTTTTCTCTGAAACCGAGTAATTTTTCAGCAAATCCAATAGTTCTGATTTTCATATGTGCTCATTATAGATATCATAACACTATAAATTAAGCATTACTATTTATGAAATAAATAAAACAGCGATAACAACTAAACAATTTCTACCTCGAAAAGAATATTAATAGAAACAATGTTTGAAAAATAATAACGGAGTTTATGTGAAAAATGATTGATTACAGCCAAGATTTTCTAAAGAAATATCTTAAAGCTAAAGAAGAGAAAGATTCGATATTATGTGCAGGATTTGATCCAGCTATTCCGCAACAACGTGAAAAAAATGTTATACCTTCAAAATATTTTGATGATAAAAGTACCATTGAAGATAGTATAATGAGCTTCTTTGAAGACTTCTTAGAAAACGTTCGAGATCATTGCTGTGCTATAAAGCCAAATAACCAATATATCTTTCACATTGGCTTAAATGCATATGAGAAAATGAATAGAATGATCCATGATCAAGGGTTGATATCAATATTGGACCAAAAGATAGGTGATATTGGTTCAACTAATGATTCAGGATTTTACTGGATGAGTCGAATGGGATTTGATGCTGTAACATATTCTCCTTATGCTGGGAATATTGAAGAAAGCATTTCAACAGCTCATAAATATAAGATGGGTGTTATAACATTGACACTAATGTCTAATCCTGAAGCAATTCACTTCATGAAAGATGCTATCATTGAAGGACAAAAGGGTTTTGAATTTGTTGCTAAAAAAGTCGGCGAGCTTGGTGGTGATGGTGTTGTTGTAGGAGCTACTGGTCATGTAACTAATGAAGACTTACAAACAGTTAGAAAATTGACAGGCAAAGATGTTGTAATGTTAATTCCAGGTATTGGTAAACAAGAAGGCGATTTGAATAAAGTAATTGTTTATGGCGGAGATAACGTTCTTCTTAATGTAAGTCGAGCAGTACTCTATGCTGATAATATAAAAGAAACAGTCATTGATTATAATACTAAATTTAATGAAGTAAGAAAAGGAAAATAACAAAATATTTTCTTTTCTTATTCTCTTAACATTTTTCTATAAAGTGCAACATGATTAAAAGGTAATGAGATCAATAGACTTTCTCGTTTTGTTACAATGTCGTTTTCTTTGCCTACATATTCTTTACCATTGATAGTAATCTTTAGTGGCGTTGGTTGTCTTGAGAGGGTTCCTTTAAGGATCATTGATACAGATAGTTTATCAGATACTTCCCAAGTCATTTTATTTCTATTACTTGGAGCTAAATTTGGAGGTAAAACTTCTCCTAGAGATAAACCTGATTCTAATTCATTCGTTATAACACAAGCTATAGGTGTAGAAATCAATAATGTACAGATGAAGATATTTTCTTTGGTGGTTTGTTCAATAATTTTCGTTGCAGTTATTAATTCAGATTGTGCATCATCAACGCTAATTTCCTCCATAAAATCTAATTTCCAGAGCAATGGTGCTGGAATAATGTCATATCGTTGAAGGAATTTTACGCCAGTTTCAACATTTGTTTTTGTGGTTTGATAATTTGTGCCATACAATTGACCAAAATCAATTAAATGAATGTCTTCAGGTAAAGACTCTTCTTTAATTCTCATTTCACTTGGTACAAGATCACGAATAATCATCTCATCGAGAGATACTGGCAAGAGATTGATAACCTCTGAAATAACATAGAGAATAGTTTTACCATTAGCATCTTCTTCTCTTTCTATGGAATTATAATCTTGTACAATTCGAATTTCTTCACCTTTTCTAATTAGAATAGTTCTAGCAATTCGTTTTTCAAAAGTATAGAAGACTTTAGTTTCTTCTCCTGAAGCTAATTTATCAATCTTCCAGGTTATTTTTAATCCGTCATCTAACAAGGATT
>JAEORJ010000338.1 GCA_016840945.1 Candidatus Gerdarchaeota archaeon | reverse complement strand
TTAAAATCTTATATAGATAGCTTAACATCAAAGGAAATATGTATAATGTCATATAATTTTGGGTATAAAGCGGGATTGAAATGGATTATTATATTATTAATTAGTGGTACTATTTTATTCCAAAATATAAATCAAATTTCAGCAATAGATTATGAAAATATCACCTCTATTGAAGCAAAAAACCGATTAGATAATGATTCAAACATCTTCCTTCTCGATGTACGATCAAGTTACGAATTTTATGATGATGGACACATAGCTGGTGCTATAAACATCAACATTTATTATTTAACCTATTTGAGGGATTCTCTCCCCAATTCTAATGATACAGGTATATTGGTTTATTGTGATAATGGCATCCGCTCAAAAACTGCGGCAGAGAAATTATGCGAATTTGGTTATACAAATGTATCTAACATGGAAGATGGTTTTAATGGTTGGAGAGATAATGGTTTTCCATATCTCATAGGAACCTCAAATTTACCAACATCAGAAACAGCTCCATGGAAGGTATTTACTTTTTCAAGCTGTTTTGCTTTTCTGATTTTAATTGGTCTAGGTTTCCGAAGAAATAAGAGATATCTTCTTGATCAAAAATAATCTTTGTTTCTTTGAGATTTATTCATTTTTAAATAAAAATTAACCAATTCCTAATGATATAATGTTAATTTGACTTTAATATTAGTGAAGAAACAAGGTGAAAAAAATTAATGTTTATTGAAGGACAGAAGGGATCAGTAAAAATTAGAATTAAAATCAATAATTTAACAAATCAAAATCTAATAAACGAGTGGCATAATATTCGATGTATAAATGATGACTGCAATCCACTAATCAATTCAGAATGCTCTTATTGTGATTATGATAAATGTCAAGAACATCTATCCTATGAAGAAGCACTGACAGGTGAATTAGTTGATAGAGGATTATTTGATTATGCGTTGAATAAATACAGTTGCAAAATTAAGGAAATTTTAACACAAGAAAAGATGTCAATAAGTGATTTGAGTTTGTATTATAGTTAATAAAAATGGAGGTGAGATGAATGGTTATATCAGTTCAAGAAGATCAACCAAAATTTCGATACAAAGAAATTTTAAAATTAAAGAAAATTCAAAACTTAACTGATATACAGAAAAAAGCATTTCCTTTTCTAGATACAACAAATAATTTAGTTATTGTTGCTCCAAGTGGAGCAGGAAAAACACTAATAGCTGAAATGATAGCTTTAAAGGATATTATTCAAGAAAATTCATTGAATAAAAAATCACCCGAATATGGTGATAAGATTTTTCCATATGAAAAGATAAAAACTAATTATGAAGTTAAGGGGAAAACTGTTTTTTTAGTTCCACTCAGAGCACTTGCAGAAGAAAGGGCAAATGATTTAGCTAGAAGCTATAAAGAGTACAAGTTAAAGATACATCTTTCTATGTCAGATGTGGATTTCAATGAGGAGGAAATAAAAAAATGTCATATTTTGATTTCCACTTATGAACGTTTTAGAACAATTATAGGTAGAATACCCAATTTAATGAATTATATACAAAATGTAGTAATTGATGAATTTCATATAATAGGCAATCAGGAAAGGGGACCAGTACTTGAAACAATTTTAACCTCATTATTGGGAAAAGTTCGTTTAATTCTTTTATCAGCAACAGTAGCAAATCCAGAGGATATTGCTCAATGGTTACAAGCAAAATTAATCGTTAGCGATAAGCGTTCAACACCATTAGAATTTAATCTAAAACAAACGCTACTACCAGAAAGAGAAGTCAAAAAAATAATTGAAGAAAATATAAAAAATAACTCACAAGTTCTAATTTTTTGTGGAACAAGGAAAAAAACAGAAGAAAATGCTCAATTTTATGCCGATTTCATCTATAAAACATGTAAACAAAATAACGAATTAAATGAAATAGAAATCAATAATTTTCTGGAAAGTTTATCTTTAAACAAAGAAACAATCGGCAACCAATTTCTTTTTAATTTAGCAATTAAAGGAACTGGTATACATCATGCAGGTTTGAGTAGGTTAACTAAAAAAGCAGTAGAAGAGTTGTTTAAGAATAATAATATCAAAGTCTTATTTTGTACAGAGACTTTAGGTGCAGGAGTTAATTTACCAGCAAGGGAAGTAATTATTCTAGATACTAAACGATCAAACAATGAGTGGTTAATGAGAAATACTTTCCATCAAATTGCTGGTAGAGCCGGAAGACCCAATTATGATATTTTTGGTAAATGTACTGTTTTGATTTCTGATGGAAGAGAGAAAAGAAACATCATTAATCGATATTGGGAACAAAAAAACGACGATAAAGATTATTCTCTGGAATTAATAAAGCCTAAATTTGATGAAATTTCAAGTAAAATCACTAATATTGATGAATTTGAAAAAATGGTTTTAACGCTAATTTATGCTAATAAACCAACAATAGATGAGCTCTTTGATTTATTACAAATGAGTTTTTTTGAATTTAGAAGTAGTACTAATAATCACAAGAAAGATCAAAAACAATTTTTAGAACTCTTACTTCTTTCCAATAATGACAGCGATTTTTTAGATACTTTGAAAGAATTCTATCTTATTAATAAATTAACATTAGCGAGGATTTTTGAAAATGATCTATCACAATCATTCCTAATATCAGATGAATTAGGTCAATTTTTGATTACTAAAACTAATAATAAATTTCAATGTTCATGTAATAATAAATTATTTTGCGCTCATAAATTATTTATTTTAAATCTTTTATCAAAAAACACTGCTCTTGAAATCATCAATAAAAATTTCTCAATTCTAGATAGACTTATTATTGATGGTTTTGTTAGTGAAAAAACAACAGGTGTTTTAGAGACAACTCCTAAAGGGACTATTTGGGCAGAAATGGGAATTACAAAAACTAAATTTGAATATATTAAAAACTGGATGCTAAATGATCTTTTTATAAAGAAAATAAACTTAACAACCATTCTAACAGAATGTATCAAAATAACCTCTATATTAGAGTCAACTGACAACTTACCTAGCAGTTTTGAATTTCAACGACCTATTTATGAACATGTTATAATAAAAAGGAATTTTCTAAAAATTATTACTAAATATCAATTATTTGAGGGAGATGTATTAAGAGTTGAAGTAGGCTTAAAATCTTTAATTGCAAGTTTACTTCCATTATGTGAATATCTTGGATTGGAAAAAATCAAGCAAGCATTAGAGGACCTTGATTTACTCCTGACAGAAGCTTTACGTGAAACTTCATGAATTTTATAATTTTAACCAGGAATTTCAGATTGAACTTTTTTTTCAGCAAGAGGTAAACCAGAGGTAACTAGGAATGGTATAGATATAATCAGGAAAATCGATCCGACAAGGAAACCATATTGATAACCATTTTGATAGAAATGTGCTAATAATCCTCCGAAAATAACACCCGGTATTTGAGCTAATGTTTTAATGAAAAATAATAATCCTAAAAATTGGCCTCGTTTTTCATTGGTTATTATACTATGCATATATGCTCCTCTCGAGACTATATCAGCTGTATTGGTGATACTAAAAGGAATAATAAACAAAATGCCAATAATTAACGGATTAATTGATCTGAAAATTGGTGTTAGCGCTAAGATAGCTGTAGATATTGCGAATAAACCTCTTGAGATGATCAGAAATTTTTGTTTATTTGTTCTATCAAGGATATGACCTATAGGAAGTGCGAGAATTAAAGAAATCAAAGTCATTACTGCAAACAATAAAAGTACTTGCCCACTTTCTATAGAAAGACCCAAACCAATTGGTTTGCCACTCAAAGAATCATTTGGTTGGGTAAGAAAAACTAACAAAAAAGGCATGTAGACATTAATGCCTGTATGCAAAAAGAAATGACTCAATAGAAAGTGAAAATAGCTTTTCTCCTTTTTAATTTGTGAAAGTTGAAAAGTTTCTTTTATTTCTAAAAACCATCTTTTTGGTTCTATTTTAGGCATTGGTTCTTGAAAGAAAATCCCCACAACAATGAAGCCAAAAGCACATATCGCACCAGAAGCAAAGAAAATATTCTTTGCTGGTGAAATTAACATTAAAGCAAATCCCGCAATTGTTCCTATCGAGCTTCCTAAAGAGGCAAAAGCATTTGCTTTCCCTAATTTTCCATCTGATGCAATATCTGGTATTAATGAATTATTACAGACAAAAGCAGCAGTATTAAATAGACTCATTATAACGTTTAGACCAATAATTACAAGTAATGATTTACTTAAGGGGAGAAAAAATAGTAGAATTGCTGAAGCGGTTCCTCCTGTCAAAATGAAAATTTTTCTTCTACCGAAGTTTTTTTGCATATTATCACTAATAGCTCCAGTAAATATGCTTGTAATTGCACCAGTTAATGCAACAAGACTTACAAGCAGAGAAACGATTAACGGACTATAATTTGTCAAGTCTAAGAGATAATCATTGAAATATTGACCTTGTATTGAAAGATATATCGACCAGATAAAAGCTCCTAAAGCAATTAGTAGAATATTTCTTTTATTAAAGTAAGTCAATCCTATCTCTGGCTCCGACGATCTTTCATTTAAATGCTTATTATCAATCAAATCATGATTCTTTATTAATGTGGGATTCACCTGCTGTTTTAAGCAGGTACTTTTGATTTTTTTGGCGAGGATTTTTCTTTTGTTTTTGTAGGTTTATCTTTTGGAGCTTCTTCAACTATTTGTTCTAGCGGTTCTAATTGTTCTTGCTGCTCAATCTCGAGTAAATCATTTTCATCTTCACTATCTACATTATCAGCAAAATTTTCGTCGCTTATCTCATCTAATTCATCATCAGTCTTGATTGTTTCTTTCGTTTTAGGGGAGTTTTTCTTTCTTTGTGATTTTGTAACTTCTTCTATTCCAGCAATCATTGGTGTAGGCTCTTCTATACCTTCCATTTCAGTTTCATCCTCCATTATGATATCATCACCATCTTCTGTTTTTATCTTAACTTCAGAAGTGTCAGCAATACCATTTGGAGTAATATAGAATTCAGTGGATTCAGTTGGCAACCAAGCGCAATCTTCGATTTTTGCTCGTCGCATATTTTCTTTTAGTTTTCTCATATTTATTCTAATGTCTGAAGCATGAGCTAGCACATGCCCACCTGCAGCTATAACAGGATTAAATGTTGCAGCCATGGTACCAATATTAGCCATAACTTGATTGGTGAATATTACTGAGGTATTGAAAGCAATTGCTATTCGTTTTAGAAGGCCAATTAATTTACCTATTTTCTTTTGGCGAACTGCTAAAAGATTCAATTCATGAAATTCAGCTCTAAAAGGAGCCATTAACGAGTCAATGATAATTAGACCAGGATCTAAAGCTTGAACATAACCAGGTAAACGATCAATAGCTTGATTTAAATAACGTAACTGTTCGGCCTGAACAACAAAAAGGTTACTCAACACTTCCTCTCGATTTAAACC
>JAEORJ010000337.1 GCA_016840945.1 Candidatus Gerdarchaeota archaeon | reverse complement strand
TTGCTATTGCGTTTTGTAACAATTCGTTCAATGCTTTCTCAGTTAAAATGAATGGCACTCTAAAAGGAGTAGGATTAGATGCTCCCAATCCTATGAAATTTATACCTAATATGTTTCTCATTCGTCCATGTATTGGTATAATATTAGAAAATTCAATATCAGTAGCTTTTTCAGTATCCATATTGCCTGGAACATAAAGAACAGGTTTACCTATAGAATCGAATTGTTCTAAAATTGATTTAATCAATGGAACGTTACCAAATGTGGTTAAATCACCTAAAAGTGTTATAATATCGATTTTCTCATCATTTACCAAGTTCTTAACTTCAACTAATTCGAGATTACCATGAGAGTGAAGATCTGTTAAAGCTAAGATTTTTATTGTTCTCAATAATGCCACCAAAGTGATTATTAGATTTCATTTATCTAATAATAAAATATCCACCTTACTTTTAATGAGTTAAGATTTAATAATTAACCGTTTTATTATTAATATAAATCCAAAGATGTGAGTTCTATGAAAGATTTTGAAATTATAAAAACAAATTATCAAAAACTTCGTTCAGCATTGATAAAATATCTTGACCGATTTGAGGGTGAGAGCTATTTTTACCAACCAACTGATAAATCAAATGCCACAGCTTGGATAGTTCCACATATAGTTGCATTTGAAAAAGTAATGGTCACAGATAAGATTGAAGGGTACTCATTTGATAATTTCATCTCTGAAGAGGATGTTGAGAAATATCGTCCAGGAGTAGATGGTTTTGCTTTCACTAAAGATGAAATGCTAACTAAAGCTGAAGTAATTAAATTGCTTGATGATGTGCAAAAGATTTCAATCAAATTCCTTGATGCATTAATCAAAAATGATCCTTCTGTAAGTAAAGTTGATCGTGATGTTGCTTTTGATAAATATATGTTAAATTTCAGTCATGAAACAGAACATTATGGGCAAATGAAATATCTACTTGGCACATTTAATCGTACTAGATAAAAAAGTGCCTTTTTTTTCTTTTTTTACATTCGCTTTTTCACTAATTCTTTAATCTCTTTGTACCGAAAGCAATTCATTATATGATCATTAACCATTCCGATAGCTTGCATAAAAGCATAAATAATGGTAGGGCCAACAAATCGGAAACCACGTTTCTTCAAATCCTTACTGATTTGCACTGAAAGCTCAGTTTGAGCTGGTATCTCTCTCATGGTTTTCCATTGATTCTGTATTGGTTTATTATCTACAAAAGACCAAATATAGGAATCAAAACTACCGAACTCCTCTCTGATTTTTATGAATGCTTGTGCATTTGTTACCGTTGAATTAACCTTGAGTCTATTTCTGATAATACCTGGGTTTTCCAATAACTTTGTAATCTTCTTTTCATCATACTTAGCTATTTTTTCAAAATCGAAACCATCGAATAATTTTCGATAATTCTCTCTTTTTTCCAAAACAGTTGACCAACTTAAGCCTGCTTGTGCTCCTTCAAGTGTTAAAAACTCGAATAAAACACAATCATCGTGAACGGGGATGCCCCATTCGTTATCATGATAAGCAAATTCTAACTCATGGTTTAATCCCCAACCACATCGTTCTTTCATTGTTTTTTCACCTGTTCTTCATCTGCATAATTATATTCTATAAAAGGTAGGTAATAATTTAGATTTACTTCTTCGTTTGGGTTCTGGTCTTTCATTTTTTCAACGATACTAACTTTCTCTTTTGAGACAATATTCCCTAAACCACGGCTTTCTGCTAAATCAGAGATTTGTTTAAGCCTTTTATGGGTCATTACCCAAACTAAAAATTGAGTCATATATTTAATAGCCAATTGACCTGCAGGACCATTCAATACTACGTCAAATGAATGATTTGCCCAAGGAAACTCTATTAATACACTTGTTATATTAAATTCCTGTAATTTCTTGTATAGCGTTTCTGATTGTTGTGGAGCAACTAATCTATCTCGTCTACCTGTAACCAAAAAAACAGGCGGGATAGTATGAACATTATCTTTTTTCACATAATCTATTGGTGAAAAGAGACGATAGAGTGATTCTTTTTCATTAGGAGTACCTCCAACACCTCTTGCTAATGCATGTTGAACAATATTTTGATGTCCATAGAATTCATACAAGCTTGTAAAATCGGTAACTGGATAAAAAGCTATTACACCGGTAATTCCACATTCGATTATTGATCCATCTTCTTCTTTTATTCCAAAAACTTTTCCCATACAACTAAATGAGGTTAATAATGCAAGATGACCACCAGCTGATCTACCGAATAAAAATAGATCATTGATATTACCACTATATTTGGCAGTATTTTTTTTGGCAAATATTATAGCTTCACGAATATCTGAAACCATATCGCAAACCATTGGATAAGCATCACCATCACCTTTTTTCACGAGCATTTTTAATGGAGCTAATCTATAATCTACACTGAAAATGGTAAATCCATAGTTTGCTAATGTTTTACAAAGCCTAATGTTTCTTTGTTGATCTTTTGATCCAATAACAAACCCCCCGCCATGAATAAAAACTATTGTTGGGAAAACTCCCCGTCTTTTTGGATAGTAGATATTCAAAGTTAAATTTTCATTTTCATCTTCAAATGTACGATAAAGGATATTATTAATAGTGTTAACTCGTTTATTCAATAGATTTTGTCTAACACCAATTAAATAATGGAATAATTTGAATTTAACACTTCTAAAATATTGACTGTTAATAAATGGATCAACATAGCTAAGATAATCTTCTCCCAAAGCTTGTTTCATATTTTCATGTAATATGCGATTTGTTTTATGAATCTTTGAAAATGGTATGAATAATCTTAACAATGTTATTAGATTAAATAAAACGCTTACAATCATCATGAAGAAATGCCAGAAATACTCCTGCGCTAGGTAGTGATGGAAAGATAATATTATAGCAATAGTTATCATTCCTATTGGTATCCATGATAACAACAATCCAATTTCAGACAACCAAAAACCTATTATTGTGTATGAAAGAAGAACAAATATTACGAAAAGTAATAATGATATTATCATGAATGCTAATGGTAAACCATACATTGTTATCCCAATATTTTCACTTTACAAGTACAATGTGAAAATTACTATTATTAACCTTAACACAAGTACAGAAGAAATTAAATATTAGCCATGACAAAATAATCAGCTAAGGATTGTGTTTACATGAAAAGCCTTGTATTATATTACTCAAGAACTGGGAATACAAAATTAATTGCTGAAACAATAGCTAATGAAACTAAAAGTGAATTAATTGAAATTAAACGCCAAAAAGAAATCAAAGGCACCGGTTTCATGCTGTATTTTATGGGGGGATTCCAATCAATGACAAAGCAAAAAACCAAATTGGAGGAATTTGACTTTGATATTAATGACTATGATTTAATATTCATTGGTTCGCCAGTTTGGGCTTGGAACATTAATCCTGCTATAAGATCGTTGCTAAATGAAGTGCAATTAAAAGATAAGAAAATCGCCCTCTTTTGTTGTTGCGCAGGTGATGCAACAAAAATATTAACCGCTTTAAGTGAGAAACTTGTAGGAAATACTATTCTCGGTGAAAGTCAATATATTGAACCCTTAAAGAATGATACAGAAGCAAATGTTACTAAGGCTAAAGAATGAGCTAAGGAGATTTTGACAAAAGCTAAAAATTGAGCAGAAAAAAATAGCTCTTAAATCTCAATTTTAATTTTAAGCTTCAAATTTTTCTCTAG
>JAEORJ010000336.1 GCA_016840945.1 Candidatus Gerdarchaeota archaeon | reverse complement strand
TTATAGATTTGTTCAAAGACTTTTATGCTGTAGTTTTTATTGCTTTTTTTGTAATAATTTTCCTAGTATTACCAACAACAATTCTTACAATAGTATATCTTTATGAGCTCTTTATGAGAATCCTAAAACCTAAACTTCGTAAAATATTACCTGCAAAATTAGTAGATCCAAATCCAAAATCGCTAGTTAATACAAAGACAGAGTACCTAAATCATAGTGATGAATTTAACTAAAACAAGTTTATACTGAATGATTAGATTTCAAGTAAAAAGCTCTGTTACTTGGACTTCTAATCCTAATTCTTTTAATTTATCGAAGAATTTTTCTTCAACAATATTTTCTTTGATATTTCTTACAAAATTAATATTTAATGAATCATGAGTTGTTAGGAGTCCACAACCAGATTTAAAGTAAGGATGATACATTGGTAAAACTTGGAAATCAATAATTTCATTAATGAAATCTTCAGGCATTTTTGCTTGACCTAAGTTTGTTAAGAAAGCTGAGAAAAGTGATTCACCCATTTGTTTGTATAATGGTCTAATGAACATTCTTTTTATAAAATTAGGAATTATTCCTACGAAAGGATTGATTTCTATACTGACATAAAATGAAATTTGTTGGATTTGATATTTTTCATTTAATTGCATGTTTTTAAAATGATGAACATGTTCAATTATTTCTTTGAAAGAGTACTTGCCTAATCTTGGATCTACTCCTGGACCTAGAAAAGTAGTAAAATTTCTCATAGTTTTTGATGGAAGAATATTTCGAACATTTATTGGAACCATTATTCTAATTGGTTTAATATTCTTTCTTTTCTTATTGGCAGAAATTTCAAACATTATTTCTTGTAAAGTGTCGATATAAACAGCTGTCAATAATTCAGTGAAAGTCACTTTATATTTCTTAGATAATGCTAGAACATCATGAACATTCACTTTACCATTGGTCACATATGATACGCCAATTTTCATACGTTCATGGGGTAAATGAAAAGCTTTGTAGATTTTTGGTAGTTTTGGTATTCCAATTTTAAAATTCTTACGATAAGCATATTCTGTTTCTTCAGAATCAAAATCCTGTCCTGTTCGAAAAAGATCCCCCCAATCTGAAACGATTAATCCTGATAAGGATAGATATTCAGCCACTAAAGATTTGAGAAAAATTAATGCTCCTGTACCATCTGTCAGACTGTGGTTAAATTCAATTATTATTTGGTTACGGTTACTAATAATTCGATAAGGAAAAGTATTCTTATCCCGAAGGGGAATGAACTGACAAGGATATTCTAATTCAGGACGAACTTTTGGAATTTGATTTACTTTTCTCCATTTATTCCAGATAAAACCTTTTGCGACCATTACTTGATAATAAGGAAATCTAGGCAATATATTTTCAAGAGCTTTTTGAAGAGCTTCCCTTCTTACTTCGTGTTTCATCGTAGCCCATAAACGATATACACAAGGTATTTTAGGTGAAGTTACTGTGTGGAATAATTTACCAGCAGCATCCATACGATAAGTGATTTTTTTATGTTTATCAGTTGATTCTTTGTCAACACAAGTATCCCTTTGTTGTGCAGTTTTCTTTCTCATCGTCATATGATAATCAACCTGTTGGTTAAAAAGACAATTAATTTATCTTTTGATGCTTCATTATACTAGTAGCTGTTTTATTCCTCGATATCAGTTAAACAAATATCTCTTTTGTTTAAACATTCCTTAAATTTATCAATCCATTTTTTGGTACGTTGTAAAGCTAAATCTTTATCCCCTTTCAAAGGATCTTTAAAACCGATTTCACTAAGAATAGAATTTCCCTTCAATGCTTTAGTCATATATTTAGAGATTCTACCACGTTTAACTGTATAGCAATAGAATAAACCAATTAATTTATCAGTAAAGTTTTCAGTGTTCAAAAATGTTCTAATTGCTGGCGCATATGTACCTGACCAAATAGGTGTTCCTATAATTAGTATATCATAATTGCTTGGTTTAAGACTATAAGATTTTAACTTTGGTTCAGTCTTCATAAGTACTTGTTTTTCACCAAGATAACTTTTCATAAAATCCTTTGATTCTACTTCTACTTCTAATTTTAATTCCAATACATCAGCTTTCAATTCATTAGCAATTGCATCACCAATAAATTTGACATCACCTTCAAAGGAGTAATAAACTACAAGTACTTTCATTATCTTCAGCTCAATTATACTTCTCAATTATATCATTTTATAGTTATGGATTATTACTTTAAGTAACGGGCACAAGATATTTTAATAATTTAACAGTTATAGAGGGAAATATTTTATGCTATTATCGTTAAGAGGATTATTATTAATGCAAAGAGGATGTAGTCAATGGTTACAAACGATTGGGATTTAGTGATTATAGGTGCAGGAACTGCAGGTTGTTTAGCAGCTTATACAGCAGCAAAAGAAGGATTAGAAAAAATAGCCTTAATTGATCGTAAACAAAAGGAATTAATTGGTAAAAAGATTTGTGGGGATGGTATAGGAACAAAACATTTAGAATTTTTACAAGGTATTGATTTCCCAATAAAAGAAAATAATATTGCTTTAAATCAAATTAAACGAGCTCATATAATTTCACCAAATGCAGAACATGAAAGTGTCTTTCCAGTTGAGAATCAATTAACTATTATTGATAGAATGAAATTTGGTCAAGTATTATTAAATAGAGTGCTCGAAGAAAAAATTACACTATTTGATAAAACTATGTTTAAAGAAATTGAAAGGGACAATAATCAAGTAAAACTACAATGTGTTACAAGCAGTGGCGATCCATTCGTTCTTAAAACGCCATTAGTAATTGATGCTTCTGGGATTAATTCAAAAATACGAGAGAATACAAATTTCTTTGACGATTATGCCAAGGTTCATGATGATGAACAATATTATTGCTATAGAGAAATATGTGGACTAAATAATCCTCCAGAAAAGTACTTAGATAGTGCGATTTTTGAATTTAGTTTTGAAAGAACTCGTGGAGGATATATGTGGTATTTTAATCGTGGTAACGATAATTGGAATATGGGTAATGGTATACCTAAATCTTGGATTGACAAAATTTCATCAAAAGAAGTCTTTAACAAATATATGATACCTAAATTCACTAGAACTGAGATTCTAGATGAGGGAGGTGGTTTTGTGCCAACAAGACATCCAATACCTACTCATGTTTCTGATAACATTATTTTGATTGGTGATGCTGGAGCAATTGTAAATCCTCTTCATGGAGGTGGATTAAGTCCTTCCTTAGCTTCAGGTTATATTGCTGGAAAACTAGCTGCAAAATTAGTTCCTGCAGCAGATGTTAAAGAAGAAAATCTCTGGGTGTTCAATCAACAAATAATGGAGCGATATGGTTTAAGATATTCTATTTTAGACTTGTATCGCATTTTATTACAAAATATACCCGATATAGAATTAAATCATGCATTAGTAAATGACTATTTACCTTTAGGAAAAATCTTCTATGCACGAGAATATGAGCTATTAATGAAGCTTTCAAGAAAATTGGCTGAAGCTTGGCAAACCGTACCAAATTCCCGATTTAATTTATTACCTCAATACTTAGAGAGTATTTATTCTTTGACCAATAATTATCCAAAAACACCTCATACAATAGCTAGCTGGGCAAAAGACTATCAAGACGTGTACACAAACTATCAATCGAAAATTACTCTGCAAAATGAGTTATAATTTAATTTATTTTTTAAAAAGAGTGTAATGATTGAAACATTTTTAATAGTAAAAGGTGATTGAAACCTCACAGCGAGGAGTCTTTATAATTGACAGATGTACATAGTGAACCGAATATTGATGTTACTAAAACAAACACAAAAAAAGCTCCTCAAATATTTGAAGTATTAAAAAATGGTCCATTCATGCTTTTATTTGCCGCTCAATTTACACAAAATGTAGGTGCAGCAGTCTCATGGTTGGCTCTTCAATTTCTAATTTATGACCTTACTAAAAGCCCTGGGTTAATGGGTATATTATCAATTGTTTTTTGGTTGCCATATGTATTGTTCACTCCTTTTGCAGGAGTACTTGTTGATCGTTACGACCAAAGAAAAATTATGTTATTTTCAAATCTATTGAGCTTTTTGTCATCTTGTGGTTTTATAATAATCTATCTTTTTCTTGATAGATTATTGATATTTGAATATTTAACTACAGAAATAACTGAAACAGGCTCAACAATTATTATGTATAAAGTGAATCCAATTAATGTTATTTGGCCATTCTTCCTATTGACTTTTTTTAATTCAACAGCTGCTTCTGTTTTCTTCCCTACAAGAAACGCTTATACAAGATTAATTGTGAAAAAAGAAAATCTATTAATTGCTAATTCAATTGGATCAACAGTTTTTCAAGTAGCAACAATTGTTGGGTATGTAATAGCAGGAATTTTAGCTGAAATAAATTATCTGTATAGTTTTATCTTTGATGCTTCAACATTTGCTTTTTCAATGACAATGATTATATTCATTCTATTAATTGGCAAGAAACCACCAGAAGTTGTGCGGCAAAAAGAACATACTTTTAGAGCACAAGCAAAAGGTGTTTATGATGATTTGAAAATAGGTTTTCAAACTATAAGAAATACTAAAAAAATCTCTTATATGCTAATAATTTTTGCTTCAGCAATATTT
>JAEORJ010000335.1 GCA_016840945.1 Candidatus Gerdarchaeota archaeon | reverse complement strand
AGTAAAGAAAAAGATGAAAGGAAACCAATGTTTATATTTTTGGCGAAAACTTTGTGACAAGTTTTTTGGCTCCTATTTTTTATTCAGATTATTTACTGAATAACTTATTCATTAGATTTTGTTTTGATTTCAGAATATGAGCCAATTTCTTCTGAGTAGACTTTAGAAAAGGCTGCACCATAAAATATCAATTGAGTACATAGATAGATCCATAATAGCAAAATCATTATTGCACCTGCAGCTCCAGTAACTGATGTTACTGTAAAGACTTCAAATATTACGGCTATCAGATATTTGGCTATTGTAAAGATTAGACCAGTAAAAATTGCTGCTAGTCTAACGTCTTTCCATTTAATAGGTAAGCCGGGAATAAATTTGTAAATAATCATAAACAGCAAAGTAACCAACACTAAAGACAAAATGAATTGAACTATTTCAACAAAAATCAAAATTGTGTTTGAAGCCAATGGAAGTAAAATAGAAATTAAATCAATAATGCTTGTGGTAAAACCTGTCCATACTATGGTTATCAAACCAAGTACTGAAATTAATATGAATGGAATTATTTTATGTTTTAACTTCTGTTTTGAATTTAGTTTTGGTTTGGGGGCTTCCCATATTTCGTTCATTGTATTTTGTAAAACACTGAATGCACCCAATGCTCCCATAAGGGCGAATAAAATAGTAATTATTGATGTGACAATTGAATTAAATGGAGTTGTTACTGTGTCTAAAATTTGTTGTATTAAATTTGTTATAGTCGGTCCCACTATAGTGTTTATTTGTTGAATCAAAGTTTGGAAAGAATTAGTTTGCCCATAAAATAGAGAGAGAATCAGTAGTATAATAAGAAAAAGTGAAGGAAGAGGCAATATTATAAAATATGCAAGAGAAGCAGCACGTAACGACGCATGATTATCTAACCATTTATGAAATGCTGATTCTGTAATTTTCCAAAATATTTTTCGGTTCATCTGTTTTTTCCAACTTTTAATTATTTTGATTAGTGAATTACATATCTATCAGAATTAAGTTTTTAATCTAAAACATGAATCATCCATTTTTCATTTTTCTAGAACGATTAGAAATATATTGATCAAAAAGAAGATTTTAACTTCTCAAGTGTAATATAAATTTAAATGTATCCAGCCTTTGGTATTTGCAATGCTTTGTAAGCTGCTTTATTTTCTATTATTTCAAAGAGATAGCTAATTAATTGGTCTAGATTTTTTTCAATACTATCTTCTAATATAGAATTTTCGTTCCAAGATACTTCCTTTGTTTCAGTTCCATTTTGTACCTTTAAGTAATAATCTGTTTGGGGTGTTTTCCACATGTGTGGATTTATCGGAAAACTACTGGGTAAATTGAAAAAGTCTATTGTATATGTTTTATTCATTATTTGCCATTTCTCTTCAACTGTTAGAGTTAAATCAATTATTATTGATGGATCTATAACCATATCTTTCGTATATGTTCCGTTGAAAGTATTTAGTTCATTCTTGGCTCCGACTCCATACCTGAAAAGTAATTCAAAATCATCCACACTTTCAGTTATAATCTTATCAGACTGTAATCTTTCATAATATATGTAAGTTCCAACTGATACAATAAAAATAGTGATTAGCAATATTGCTAATATTTTCTTAGACATCGGATCCTTCGAATAATTGTTTTCTTTGAATTTATTTAAACCTAATTATTAGAACAGAAATGAACGGTTCTTGAGGCTATGACAAGAGGTATTTTAAGAAAGGAAAATGACACACCTCTCCTATTGTCGTTTTGGTGATTTTTCATTTCTATTGCCAATTACCTTTTAAGCTCCATTTTTCTTTCGATTTAGTTTTACTCCAAAAAAAGAGGAGGGAAATAGGTTTTGGATTATTTTCTTCTCAGTACTAGGAATACTATTATTACAATTGCTGCTATTGCGGCAATCAGCACAGCTGCTACTTCTGCGCTAATTATTGATTTTGTAGGTTCTGGCTGTATCGGACCTGTTGGCGTCATTGCTGGATCTACTGTAATGTATGTAATTGCATGT
>JAEORJ010000334.1 GCA_016840945.1 Candidatus Gerdarchaeota archaeon | reverse complement strand
GGAAGACTCTTCGAACAACTAGGATTATTAACTAATGCTTATCAAATACCCATTCTTCTAATTGAAGGATTTCCTACGGGAGGGATACATCCTGAAGCTATTGCTGGCGCCTTATCTTCATTTATGATCGATTTTGGTGTATCAATTATTCAAACCCAAAATTCCGAAGAAACAGCTACGATATTGAAACGAATAGCTATTCGTGAACAGAAGGTTAAGAAAAGACGATCCTTTATTCGAAAAGCAATTAAAATGTCTAATCCCAATGAAAAGGCTATTCAAATTATTAGTTCCTATCCAGGAATCAATCGAACACTTGCTTCACGATTGCTCGAGGCTTTTGGTTCAGTTCGAAGTGTAATAAATGCTTCAATTGATGATTTAAAAAATATAGATGGTCTAGGTTCAATTAAAAGTGAAAAAATAGTGAAACTATCCAATCAAGAATATCAATAATCATGTTTCTATATGGAATAGCTGAGAAAATTCTTCAATCCCTGAATTAGTAATTGTGAAAGGTTCGATGATTTCCAATTCATTACCTTCAATATCTTCAAAAGAAATTTCAGTGCTATCATCTCTTCGTTTTGTCAATCGAATAGTTATATCGCTATAATTTCTGGTAGAAGCTGAAGCAACAGGTCTAAAATTAGTTGTTTCATCCATAGTTGATGATACTTGATTTGTGAATAAAACCGCTTTTTTATGATTGAGAGCTATTGATTGCAGTACTGATAGGGCTTTTCTTAATAATGTAAGATTAATTGGTCCTGCTTTAAAACGGTAAGTTGCAGTTATTGAATCAATGATTATTAGATCAACATCAGCAACATATTTCACCAAATCTTTAGAAATGATTTCTATTAATTCTTCAAAAGAGAAAATATCGGTAGTTATTATCCCTTGTAGAAGTTCTTTTTGGTAGATATCTGTAGCTTCAATCATTGATTGCATTCGTATTTCGATAGGTCGCTCTGTTGAAATGATCATTACTTTATATCCTTGTTTCACCAATTCAAGTGCAACATTAGCTGATAGAGTCGATTTCCCACTTTTTGGTGGACCATAAACATGAGTTACTTTTCCTGTTACAATAAAATCGCGATTTGAGTTCACTGATTTAATTGTAATTTCTTTAACCATCTAAATCCACCATCCCACCAATCAGTGATTTAGTGCCATTAGGGGCCATCCGTTCGGAGATAAATGGAATAAAGAAAGTAATCAATGTTGTACCTAGGATTCCCACTGGAATTGCTATCAATAATCCAAGTTGACTAATAAAAGGTACTAGAGCAACGGCTAAAATTGTACAAAGAATAGTGGCAACACCAAACCAAATAACGATTGATCTCACAGAAGTTTCTTTCAATTCTTTGACATCTTGAAAAGTTGGTGTCGAATTCACTGCTATAAGAAATCCAAAAATATATAGAAAAGCTGAAATCAAAACTAAATTTGGTTCTAGTAGTAAACCAATCGTTCCTAATATACTACCAAGGATTAAACCAACACTCATAGGTATGATCACTAGAGAAGTAAATAAAATGTCCCATCTGTCAGTTTCTTCATGTTCAAATTTTAATTTGAATGGATCACATTCATAGACTTCTATTCTGAAAATTTTCGTAAGAAGAAATTTCTTCAAAGCAAAATTAACTGTATACCCTAGAAAGCCAATAATCTTTGCTCCTTTTTCACCAAAGATGAATGTAAGAACCCATTTGAATAGGAGTCCTAATAACCAAAATAGAAGAATTACTTCAATAGCTCTGTATAAGGTATCAATATAGAATGTCTGTACCATTTTATTTCACCTTTATTAATTACTTAATTGTTCTTGATCCTCCAATTGTTTGAGTTCTAATTGAAACGAGTTATTTTTGAAATAATCAATATCATCCTCTGTTAGTTCACTTAATTGAGCAAATTTCTCTGGTGCTAAACCTAACTGAAGGATATTCTGAATTGCTTGTTGGTCCTTTACTAAAAATAATATAAAATTATTAAATTCAAGTTCAGATTTCTTCTTCACAAGTAAAATTGTTTTTTCCACTTCTTTAGCTAATTTAGAAGCTTGCTCTTGTAAATTATTGATGTTTTTAACATCTGTATATTTGCGAATAATTAGATAACACCCTTCTCTACAATCTTGAATATGGATTCCTTCTTCTTGAAGGAAATCCCAAATTGGTTCTAAATCAACATAGAAATCCCCCCAATCAGCTCGTAATATAGATATACCTAATAAACGTCTATTCTGAAGAAACAAAAGTATCGATTTGTTGTTGGATGGTATTATAGTAATTTTACTAGTTCCACCTTTCACTGTAAGTTGTTTTAACTCCTTGCCAAATTTCCTCTTAATTAGTGGATGCAAAATAAATGCAAATACCAAGTAAAGTATACTACTTGCAAGAATTGCATAAATGAAATTTTTAGTTATACCCAGGATTATTAGAAAAAGAACGAATGTAGAGATTGCACTTATTACTGTGGGTTTTAAGAAGGATATTATTTTTACTACTTTATTCTTCAAATCCTTTTTTGAAAAGTTTGATGAAAGATCATTTTGAATGGTTGTCTCTATTTCTGATGGTTTTTTCGTTTCATTGCTCAATTTCAATCATCCTCCATAAATCCTAAGAGATCATCTGAAGCATCAACATCATCTTCATCTACAGTCAAACCTTCTGGATCTAAAATATTGAGTGTATCATCATCATCTAACACATTAATGTCAATTTCATCAGGCAATTTTTTCCATTCACGATATTTTAATACCGAATAAGGAACTGCCCATAAAAATAAGACAAGAATACCTACAATTGGTACACTTGGCCATTGGAAGAAGGGTATTTCTAGATCTCCAAAACCCGAACCATCGGATTTGATTATGTTTAACATGCTATTGGTAAAAGAAATGTTAAAAGCTGTTGCCCATAGGTCATTACCATAGACTGTTGTTTCAAGCTTGTAATAATGCACACCTAATTTAGGATAGAATTTTACTTGGACGGTAAACAAATTTTCATTTGTTTCATTTCTCGAAACAGTCATTACTTTATTTGAATCATCAATTAAATACATTGTAAGACTTACATCTTCAACAAAAACTATATCGAACGTTAATTGGCAAATGGATTCTTCTTTTAAAGTTGCATTTTCATAGGTGACTTGGATATAGCTGTCAAATTTTACTCCTATAATTCCTGCTGAGCTTTGTAGAACATTCGGTAGAATTGAGATTGGTAAATTACCATATGATTCTACAATTAACATATTGCCAACAATGATTTTCGAACTATCAAGAATCATCAATGCACCATTTTGTCTGGACAAATAGTCATTTGAACAATTTACATTCAAGACTAAATTATTATCATAAATTCTTGCTGTGCTATTAATTGGGATAGCAATTTGTTGAAGTAACTCTTCATCACCATAAGGTGGTAGAATTTCATTACTTATTAATGAGTCAAAAGTTATTTGGTTAAATCTACCTGATATTTCGTATCCATAATTTCCAGGTTTGTCATCATAAGCAATAAATTCTAAGACCAATATTATTGGACCATTTTTTGTAAGATCAAAT
>JAEORJ010000333.1 GCA_016840945.1 Candidatus Gerdarchaeota archaeon | reverse complement strand
CCTGCAACAATAACAAGACTTGCTTCTTCAAGTTTCTCAATATAACGATAGATGGTTTTTAGTGAATATTGATGTTTTTTATTTTCTTCATCATAATAAAGATCACGTATTTCTTTGACTGTCATAGGTTTCTCTCTTAATGCTGAAGTAATAATACCATATTTATTAGCAATTTTCATTTGTTCAGGGGTTATATTAACTATAATTTCTGATTCTTTTTCAATGAAATCTTTTGTGTTCTTATTCTTGCTAGCCATGTTTTTTCTGCATCCCTTTATTAATATTACACGATGAATTCTTTACTAATGAGATTTAGGGTAAAACTAATATATATAATTGTCCATCTATTGACATATTATGTCAATTTTTTGACATGAAATAGGAATTAATAAGGGAAATTTTAGAGGATTTATTCGAGATTAGGTGGAAAGTATTGGGAGAAGGAAAAATCATTGGAGGAAATACCTTGGAACAAAGAACATTAGGAAGAACTGGAATTAAAGCAACAATCTTAGGATTTGGAGCTATGAGATTACCTACGTTAAAGGTAGGTGAATCAGCAATTAATCATGAGTATGCTATCGAAATTATTCGAAAAGGCATTGATGCGGGTATAAATTATGTAGATACTGCTTACAACTATCATGATAATGAATCTGAAATAGTTGTTGGGAAAGCACTCAAAGATGGCTATCGCGAAAAAGTGACTATGGTAACTAAATGTCCAATTTGGGATGATAAGGGATACACCAAAGTAGGAGACCTCACGAAATTCTTAGATCACAGTTTAGAAAAATTAGGCATTGATTATCTTGACGTTTATCTTCTTCATGCTATCAATAAGAAACGCTGGGATGAAAAAGTACTTCCTTTGAAAATTATTGAAGAAGGAGTAAAAGCTAAAGAAGCTGGTAAGATGAAACATTTAGGATTTTCATTCCATGACCAACCAGAGGTACTGAAAGAAATCTTAGATCATCCATTATCAGATAATTTTGATGTAATGTTGATTCAATATAATTTATTGGATAAACAATATGAAGAAATGATTGAACTTGCAGCTAAGAAGGGTATAGGTGTAGCTGTTATGGGTCCGATTGCTGGTGGACGATTAGCAGGAACTCTTGAAGGTGACTTGAAAGAATACGTTACAGAAGGAAGAACAAATATTGCAGATTTAGCTCTAAAATTTGTTTGGTCGAATCCTAATGTAACAGTTGCTTTATCAGGTATGGGTTCTGATAGTATGGTCACTGACAATTTAGCTATAGCAAATTCAGAGAATACAAAACTAACATCAGAAGAAATCAAAAGAGCTGATGAAGTAGTAAAAATAATGAAAGAAAAAACAGATAATATTTGCACTAGCTGTAGATATTGCGAACCATGCCCTCAAGAAGTTGCTATTTCTTTCATCTTTAGATCACTAATTATGTCCCAGGTATATGGTGACAAAGATCGAGGTAAACTTTACTACTCAAAGATTGGTGAAGAGGATTGGCCACCCGGAAAACAAGCAGATGCTTGCATCGAATGTGGTGAATGTGAACCAAAATGCCCACAAAAGATACCAATCATTGAACAATTAAAGAAAGCTCATGAAATTTTATCTTAATATCTAGAAATCACAGGAAGCTGTGAATTTCTACTTTTTTCTCTTTCCTCATTTAATATCAATAGATACAATAACGTTTTAATTTTATTACAATTGCAGATTAGCTCGTTTTTATTGGAAAGGAAGTTATGACTGAAATTTTGGAAAAACAATTATTAACATCCAAAATGATTACGATTTTGCGAGTAACAACAAAATCGTAAAATAAATAAATGGATTTGTGATTCACAAATCCTTCGTTCTTTACTTTTTCTTTGTTGTTGGTTTCTTTGTTCTTTTTCGTGAAGCTTTAGCTTTCTTAACGCCAATAGTAATTCCAATTATTACTCCTAATGCTACAACTCCAGCACCTCCACCAATAAAATACCACTTATATTCATTCAGGAAGTTAAGGAAATTAAATGGTTCTGGGGGTACATCTGTTTGCTTTATATTATAATCAGCATATGCATTAAATGGCAATCCCGAATATTTGCCAAATATATTGTGATAAATTAATGCTTCCTGAAGAGCACCTGATGTCATATTATAAGAAACATGGG
>JAEORJ010000332.1 GCA_016840945.1 Candidatus Gerdarchaeota archaeon | reverse complement strand
TAATATTAATTTCAATAAAATTTCTTCTTGTATTTTCTTACTATAGAAAGCAATGACCTTTTTAATATTTGAGATAGTTGATAATATGTGATGTTAAATGGTTGATATTTTGAAAAAGGAATTATTAATGGAATTTGATATAGCAGTCGAACACATTGCTGAAATTTTACGCAAAGTAGGATTTTCAGTTTTAGGAACAAAAGCTCTAGATGAAATTTTTAAAGAAAAATTGGGAATAAGTGATCACCCACGATATACCATTATTATGGCTTGTGGACCAAAATTGGCCAAAATGGGTTTAGAAGCATCTTTTAATGTCGGATTACTCTATCCTTGCAGTTTTGTTGTATATGAAGAAAACAAAAAAATCTATGTCTCACATCTTTCAATAATGAAGACTGCAAAAGAAATAGGTTTAGCTTCACCTGAAGCTATGGAGCCAGTAATCAAAGAAACAGGTATCATGGTTAATAGTGCTTGGGAACAATTCTAAAAATTACCTCTATTTTTTGTAATTTTTGATTAATAGCTTTATGATTTTTTCATAAGAACAATTACAAATATTTAAATCGGTGGTAAACTAGTGTTTCATTAAAGTGATTATACTATGACTCAAAGTCCCAGAACAAACAGACGAATAATAAATGTAGTTTGGAGCTGGATATGGTTTATTGGAATGGTAGTGGTGCTGTATTTCCTAGGTGTAAGAACATATGGTTGGTTTTATGCTGATGATTGGTGGGTTTGGGTTATGATTGGTTTATCAGGCATAACTGCTATAAATTCAACTATAAGATTGATGCGTTATGGAACTTCAGTTAAAGTTCCTCAACAAAGTTCATCATCAGGTCTCTATGTGGAATCCTATCCAGAACAACAACAAACAGATTATGGTTATGTACAAGCTCAACCATCTTTAAGCGATTATTCAGCACCAACAAGTCAAAACTCATCATTCTGTAAAAATTGCGGTTCACCTATAGAAGAGGGTAACAGATTTTGTCCTTACTGTGGTGAAGAAATTAGTTAGGATTTTTTTTAGAATAAAATCCATCCTATTTTTCATTTCTTTAAATGAACTGATTTAGTTCTTTAACTAAGCATATTTTTAACTACTTTTAAGAATAAAAGCAATACAAAAAACATAGAATTTACTGAAAAAATGGTTCGTGGAAAAATGCCTGGTAGAGCTTTTCAATATTATGTCTTTCTAATGGATTTTAATGATGAGACAAATCAAGTGAAAATGCTATTGTTACCAGCCAATGCTAAAGCTTCACGAATAAAACCTCTTGAAAGAGCTAAATTACAATTTACTATTGAGAGTGGTCGTTTGCGCCCCTACAAATATGTTGTTTTTTCAAAGAATTCAAGTGAGTTTAAGCGACCAGAAGAAATAACTAAAACTTTGAAACATGCGAAAGGTATTATCATCCCAACTGATGATCAGCCAAGCAATTATGATTTTTATTTAGAATATTTTAAAACATTCAACATAAATGAACCTACATTTAGAAGAATTTGCCGTTTATGTATGATAGATCATCATAGAGTAACTATTTTACCAGAAGATCGCGTTTTTGATGTTTCTGGTAGAAAAGCTTGTCAACAATGTGCTCGAGATGAAATTGACAAAGAATTAAATTCTCGTGAAATAACTTTAGGAACCAGTGGTCGCCGTCATTTCTATAAGATGCTTGGTAGTATCAAAAATGTTGATCAGGTCTTGGAAATTTTTGATAATGATTTTCGTCCCGCTCAAAGACCTGATTTAACATTATATGATACCTTGGGAGATATTGATGATTTTTCAAAAGCAGCATTTATTGATCATATTTCGTTACCTGGGAAAATTAAAGATATATTAAAAAGAAATGGGATAAAACGATTATTGCCAATTCAAGTTAAAGCGATTGAAGCAGGTTTGCTTAATGATAAAGACCTTCTCATAGTTGCTGGAACAAGCAGCGGTAAAACATTAATTGGTGAAATGGCTGGGGTAATTAAAGCTTTAGAAGGTAAAAGGATGATTTACCTAAGCCCTTTAGTTGCGCTTACTAATCAGAAATATGAGGATTTTAAAGCAAAATACAAAGAAGATGGTTTGAAAGTTGCTATTAGAGTTGGCATGAGTAAGATTGATGTGGGTAAAGAAGAGAAGTATATAATAGATACAGATTATCGAACAGCTGATATCATAACAGCAACTTATGAAGCATTTGATTTATTATTGCGCAACGGTAATGCTAGTCAATTGGGTGAAATAGGGGTAGTAATTATTGATGAGATTCAATTATTAACTTATGAGGAACGAGGACCTGAATTAGATGGCTTGATCGCTAGATTAAAAACAATTTTTCCAAAAGCCCAATTGTTGGGATTATCAGCAACAATAGGCAATCCTGAGGAATTAGCAGAAGAGCTAGGAATGAAATTATTGGTACATGAAGCTAGACCCGTTCCGCTTGAAAGACATTTGGTTATGGCTAGAGACCAAGATGAAAAAGAATTTTTCTTAAGGGATATTATACGAGCAGAATATAACCATAAGTCATCTTATGGGTATTTTGGTCAAACAATAGTATTTACTAATTCTAGAAAACACTGTTATGAATTAGCGCTTAAATTATCTAAAAGTGGTTTGAGAACTTTAGTTTATCATTCAGGTTTAACCTATCGTGAAAGAAAACGAGCAGAAGATGGTTTTGCAAAAGGGAAATATGCTGCAATAGTAACCACTGCTGCATTAGGAGCAGGAGTTGATTTTCCTGCTAGTCAAGTGATTTTTGAATCGTTAGCTATGGGAATAAATTGGATTTCAGTAGCAGAATTTTATCAAATGATAGGACGAGCAGGGAGATTGGGGTATCATGATTTAGGAAAAGTGTACCTTTTAGTAGAACCAAATAAGAAATATCATGGTGGTATGGAAAGCTCAGAGGATAATGTGGCATTTAATCTTTTAACAGAACCTGTAGAAGATGTTGAACCTCTAATGGAAGGCGAAGAGCAGTTAGCTCAAATTTTAGCAGGTATAGTTTCAACAAGCTATCCTACATTGCAAAATATAGTTGATTATTATGATAGGTTACTCGGTCCTACTGATACATTAAAGGAATCATTAAAATCATTGCAAGAATTGGAAATGATTAATGTTTATGAGGAAGGCCCTCGAGCAACAGCACTTGGAAAATCAACCTCGAGAACATTTCTGCATCCTACCGAAGCAAGAGAAATCAAGAAAAGATTGCAAATCATCAGCCCATTAGAAATAGCTATTGAATTGGAACCTTTCACATCAATATTTCTAAATAATAAATTACAAGCTGAAATTGAAAAAACAATAAAAAGTGGTTACATAGGATCAAATCTTTTTTCAGGTTCAGTACTAGAGTTTATGCAAAATGCTCTAGAGAAACGAACACATTTACATAGTTTGATTGTTAATTCATTTGCTCAATGGATTCTTGATATTTTCAACTGTAAATGTGAAGATAATCCCTGGTGTGGATGTGGTGAAAAAGCTATTTCAAGAATTATTGTAGAATCTCGATTGCATAATAATGATCTAAAACAAATCACTAATTATCTATCAGCAAAGTACAATTTGTATGCGTACCCAGGTGACATTTATCGTTGGTTTGATACTTTAATTCATCATTTGAGAGCAGTAGCAAAATTAGCCTTAGTATTTAACGAAAGAAAAACAATGAAGTTAGCTTTGAATACTATTAAAATGATTGAAAGACCATGGATAATTCGAAAATATACTAAATCTAATGATAACGATGATAAATGAAAGGTTAAAATAACCAATTACTGATATTATAAATATAGTAAATTATAAGAGAAATATTTTTTAAAGGGAAAATTATAGTTCAATATTATTAATAATAATAAATGCTCGGGACAAAAAAGAGGCATACAAATGGCAATATTAGAAGCAGGAGTAATGTTTGGTGGAATGCCAATTGTTAGGGTAGATTATTTTAACGAAAAGGTACAAAACACTATGCTGACTGCTGGACTATTAGAAGCCATACAATCTTTTGCAATAGAAATTTTCAATGATGAAACCGAGTCTTTTAAGATGAAAAAATATTCGATATTTCTACATAAAACTAAATTGAAAAATGAACAAGATATAACACTCTATTCAATATGTGATAGTGTTGATAGACCAAACACAATAAAGGACATTATGAAAACATTAGCGATTAAATTCTATAATACTTTTCCAGAAGTCAATTTGGGATGTTTAACAAATTATGAATGTTTTAAAGAGATTATAACAAAGAGCTTTGGTGATCTTATTTACAGCCCTGAAGAACGATTGAAGAAAGTATTTCTTGATGAACAAAACATATAATGCTCTCTTATTTTTATTTTTGAATAATATTTTATTAAACAACTATGAAATTATAGAAAACAATAGAAAAAAAATTAAAGTAGAAGATTTTGCTCAATGGGTGAGGTAAAAGAATGAGCGAAGAAGATAATAAATTACGTTCTACAATAAGAATAAAATTAACATCAATGGATGATTTAGTTAGAATGGCTTTTGCTAATATGTCAAGGAATAGTAGTTTGAATTTCCTCTTTTATAAGGATGAAAAAACCAAAAAAATAAATATTGGGTTTTTATCTGGCGTAGCTGGCTATTTTGATTTGAGAGGGTTACCCATGTTTTTCTACACTGAGCTTGAAAAGATGCCTGAAAAATTCAAGTTTGTAAAATACACTTCATTTGAAAAAGAAAAATGGGAATTCTGTGATGCAACTAGCACTTCAACACAATGGTTATTTTTACCAATTGTTCAACTAGCTGAGAAACCATCATTCTTTTAATCATCCTTTAATAGATATTTTGAAATAGAACTAGAATAGTAAGTAATTAAAACTCTGTGTGAAAAAAATGGCAGAAAAAAAATCGTTAACAAGTATAGCTATCATTGGTCATGTTGATCATGGCAAGTCAACTTTGATGGGTCATTTTCTCTTTGATATAGGTGCAGTTGATCCAAGAGTCATGAAGAAACATGAAATGGATGCCAATGGTTATGGAATGTCATCTTGGAAATGGGCTTATGTTTTGGATGCTTTTGAAGAAGAAAAAGAAAAAGGAAAAACGATGGATATAGCTTTTCGAAGATTTGAAATTAATAATAGACAATTTGTTATAATCGATAATCCTGGACACCGAGATTTCACAAAACATACTATTGCTGGTTTGAGTACTGCTGATGCTTGTGTTTTAGTTATTAGTGCAGGAAAAGGAGAAATTGAAGCTGGACTTGAACCTGGCGATGAATTAACCCCTTCGGGACAAACACTTGAGCATACATTAATTGCATCAGTTTTAGGAATCAAAGATGTTATTGTTGTTGTTAATAAAATGGATTCTGCTAATTATTCAGAGACTCGTTTTAATGAAACTAAAAGAATCTTGATTGACTTTTTAAAAAGAATTGATAGCCCTTGGGTTAAATCGCTAGATAATATCCCCTTTATTCCTATTAGTGGATTAGATGGTGATAATCTAGTAAATAAAAGTGACAAAATGTCTTGGTATGTTGGACCCACATTAAAGGAAGCTATTGAAAAAATAAGCGAACCACAAGATTTTTCTGATAAAAACCTTAGATTGGTAGTTTACGACGCTTATCAAGAACCAGGTATTGGTTTAGTTGGATATGGTAGGATAATTAGTGGTAAAATAAAAGTTGATGATAAAATCATCGTCGCTCCTGGTATAAGAACTGGTATAGTGAAAACCATTTGGGATGAGGAAGATGAAATTACAGAAGCTTATTCAGGAATGGATATTAACTTCTTATTAAAAGGTGATGCCGAAGAAGATTTAAGACGAGGTGCAGTTATTGGGTGGGTCGATAAACCTCCATCCTCTAAACCAAAAATTAAGATGCGATTACTCTATTTAGGTCAACAACCATTAGTGCTAGGTAATATTTCAATTCTCCATGCAGGTTCAGATCATGTGGAAGCTGAACTGGAATCTATTATTGAAGTTCACCGTAAAAATCCAAAATTCAAAAATACTCCTAGAGATATTGATGGTAAAATGATTATGATTTTCACTGATGAGGTTGCCACTGTTATTATGGAAACAAAAAGCCCAATTGTTGCTGAAAAACAAGCAAATATACCTAAATTAGGACGAGTTATCTTAAGAAAGAAGGGACGCGTAATAGCTGCTGCAATTGTTGAGGATATTTTAGATTAATCAATAATTTAGGTACAGTGGCCACAGTGAAATCTATAGCTGAACCTATTGTTAATACAATAAGCAAAATCGATTTACATATACATACAACAGCTTCTGATGGTACCTTTACACCAACAGAAGTGGTTAACTATGCTCTTAAGAAGAAATTAAAAGCTATCGCTATAACTGATCATGATTCTGTAAATGGAATTGGAGAAGCACTTATAGCTGCACAAAAAACTAAACTTGAAGTTATTCCAGGTATTGAATTTAGCACTGAACTGAACGAAGAAAGCATTCATGTGTTGGGGCTTTTCATTAATTACAAAAATAAAGAATTGCTATCCTTATCAAATGAAATAACAAACGCTCGAGAAATAAGAGCTGGAAAAATGATAGAGAAGATAAATGCTTTGAATAAAGGTCCAGAATTGACTTTAGAAGAAGTAAAGAATGCTGCTAAAGGTTTGATTGGAAGACCGCATATTGCTGAAGTTATGATAAAAAAGGGTTACGGGACAGAAATAAATGAAATATTTGATAAATTTATCAGCAGAGGTGCTCCATGCTATGTTCCACGATTTAAATTAACTCCTCAAGAAGCAATTGAGTATTTAATAAAATTCAATGCTATTCCTATTATTGCTCATCCTGGGTATATAACAGCAAAATTTGATTTGGAAATATTTTTCTCGGAATTAAAAGAAGTGGGATTGGGAGGTATAGAAGTTTACTATCCTTCACATTCGAAAAAACAAATTAAGTATTTCAAACATCTTGCTAAGAAACTAGATCTATTGATAAGTGGTGGTAGTGATTGTCATGGTAAGTTAAATAGCGGACCATTTATTGGAACATTAGATATTCACTATGATGTCCTACAAAAAATGAAGAATAGATATAATATTAAATAATACTTTTTCTAACAATAACTAATATTTCATCTCCACCATCTATGATTCCGGGTCGTGTGGAAATTTTCTTTTCAAACAATATAACATTGCTCCATGCTTCATCATTTTCTCTAATACTTGATATTGAGTTCATCATCGGGTTTGTTACACATGGTAATGCGCTTAAATGAAGAAGATCACAATTGTATTTGCTTATCATTTTAATTATGCTATTATTGGTAAAAGCATAGTAGGCTGGTTCATTTGGGTATTCCTCAAATTGTTTATAATTAGTATCAAGTAATTCCCAAAGACCTGCTTTTATAGGATCTAGTATTAAATCAATGCGATTTTCTTCTATTATTTTTTTAAAATATTGAATTTTATTCTTAACGGTAAATAGAATTGGTGCACCAGATTTTGTTATTCTTAAAAGCTCAGCAAAGAAGCGTTCATGAAATTCACAAGAATAGGACATCAAACAATCCAAGCTATAAACCATATCAAAAGTATTATCTTGAAAATTGCTCAAATCTGCTAGGTTAGCAATAAACGTAAATTGTTCTATTTGTTTAATTAAGGAATTTTTTTCATAACGTTCTCGAGTGCTAGCTAACTGTCTTTCGCTGATGTCCCCTATTATTATTCGTCTATTACTTTGAGCAATTTTAGTGGAATAAATACCTGGATCTAATCCTAAATCCAATACTAAACTATCTTCAGGAGGTATATAATCAAATAGGTAGCTCATTATTAAGTCATATTTTAGATTACCATAAGCTCCTTGAGATTTTGGATCAAAACCTCCTTCATCATTTTTCTTCTCAAGATAATTTTGCAAAAGATTATTGTTATAGGACAATTTCTAAGTCCCCCAGAACATTATTAATATATATAATATAATTACACTTAAATTAGTTCTTTTCTTTTAAGAAAAAAAGGCGATAAATTTGACCGAGAACAAAAAATCCTCTGTGAAACAAGCGACTAAATCAGATATTAGACCCACTGTAGATGAATATTTTACTGCAATGGCTGAATTGGTATCTACTAGATCAACTTGCCTTAGAAGACAATTTGGTACTGTGATTGTTCAAGATAATCATGTAATTTCAACTGGATATAACGGTGCTCCTAAAGGTATGCCTCATTGTATTGAGATAGGCTGTTTAAGGGATGAATTAAAAATCCCTAGTGGTACTAAACATGAGGTTTGTAGGGGAGTTCACAGTGAACAAAACGCAATAATTCAATGTGCAATCCATGGGGAATCAACAAAAAATGGCACACTATACGTAACTGGTTATCCATGTAAGATTTGCGCGAAAATGATTATTAATTCGATGATAAAAAAAGTAGTTGTTTCAGGTGAATATTCTGATACTGAAGGAATTGATTTATTACATGAAGCAGGTGTAGAAGTAGTTATCTTTAAAGAAATCGCCAAAGATGTTTTAGATAGAGTAATTACAATTAAGGAAAAAAGAAAACGATAATTTAACTTGGTAACACACCAATCAATTCTAAATGGTTCTTTTTTCGAATATTGATTACTGGTATATTGTTAGCTAATAATGATTCTTTAAGAGGTAAATCATTAGTTAGAACGACACATTGGGATGAATTCTCTTTAGCATATTGAATTATTTTTTCATCAACAGTTTTGATTTGTGGAGGATTAAAGTCTATGATTTTAATTTTCTTCAGTAATGTTTTAGCAAAAACAATTTTTCTAATAAGTTTGGCATTCTTTTCTTTTATGAATTCTAGCTCCTCTAAACATGCAGAAAGAAAGATGAAATCGTATTTTTGATTAACTAAACGATCAATTTCTGCATCTAAATTAAATTTCCCCTCAGCAGCTAAGAGTAAAACATTAGTATCCACTAAAACTTGGATGGCCATAGAAAATCCTCAAGAAAGAAAAGGTATTAATGACTATTAAACTAAGCGATTGTCCCGAAACCAATTAATCTGAATCTTTGTTCAAGTCTTCTTGAAACTGCTACTCGAGTATTAGTTTCTGCAGCTACTGGTCGGGCAAGTTTAACAGTTACAACATTACCTTTTGAAATATTAGTAATAGTGCCAAGAGTAATAGCTGTCCAAACATTAAGCATTAATTGTTCACCAATTGCTAAGCTCTTTACTTTGGTTTTCTCTGATAAACCTACAACATAGGGCATTAAATTAATTTTAAGATTTAACTCTTCTAATACAGGTGGTAGTTTACCAGGTTTACCAATAATATTGCCTACTAAACTATCAGAGCGTGTAAAAGCGGGATCAATTTCAGTTCTGATGGACATTAACCCCCCAGGTTTTGCTTCCTTCACTCTGCCAACTGTTCCTGCATGAATACTTGTAATTTTAGTTTTTACTGGCTCATATTTTCTACCAGAACGAATACCAGGGACAATTTCGATTTCGTCTCCTTCCTTTAAAACACCTCTAATGATAGATCCTCCAAGAACTCCTCCAAAAAGACTTTCAGGGATAGTTCCAGGTTTATTAACCTCGAATGAACGTGCGACAAACATTCTTGGTTCTACCTTTTCATCTCTTTTTGGTGTTTTAATTACATCTTCAATAGTTTTAATTAGTAAATCTAAATTAGCACCATGTACAGCACTCATTGGAATGATAGGTGCACCTTCAGCTACAGTGCCTTTTACAAACTTCTTGATATCATTATAGTTTTTAATTGCCTCTTCTTCAGAAACTAATTCAACTTTATTTTGAACTATAATGATATTTTGAATACCGACAGCGTCCATCGCTGCAAGATGTTCTCTTGTTTGAGCTTGTGGGCATTCTTCATTAGCAGCTATAACTAAAATTGCTCCATCAAAAATAGCTGCACCTGTTAATAAAGTAGCCATTAGGACTTCATGTCCTGGAGCATCCACAAAAGATATTCTACGCTTAATTTTAGTTTCTGAACCACAAACAGGGCAAGTTGCTTTCGTTGTCCATTTACTATCATCAGTACATTTGGGACAATAACGAATATCTGTATCTGCATAACCTAATCTGATGGTGATACCTCGCTTTAACTCTTCAGAATGAGTATCTGGAAAAGTTCCAGTTAAAGCTTTAACTAGAGTGGATTTTCCATGATCAACATGACCAATTGTGCCAATATTAATTTCAGCTTGTTTTCCTGTAGAATATTCCATCGATTCGGTATCAGCTTTGTAATCAACCACTTCTTTTATTTCCTTTACTGTTTCAGTAGATTTCTCTTCTTCTTCTTCTGTAACCTCTGCTTTAGTAGATGTATTTGTACTACTGTTTTTCGTACTTGAAGTTGTTTTTTTAGTAGTACTCTTTTTACTTTTACTACTGCTAGATTCTTTTTTAGTTGAAGTGGTTTTTTTAGACAAAACGATTCTATTCTCCAGTTATTAATTCTTCAATATTCTTTTTACCCATTTGAGTGATGCTCATATTTATTTGATAAATATCATCACTTATGGTATTTCCCCTTACAAGTTTGCGTTTCTTTAATCCTTTATCTTTGATATTGAAACCTTGACCACCTGTTGCTAATACTTTCTTTCTAATTGGTCCTTCAAGATTATTTCGCATTGGGAATCCATCTTTATCGCTTCCACCAGTTATTTTAAAGATATAACCTGGAAAGCCAAGAGGTCCACCGTCGATTTCTTCTTTGATTCTTTTTCCAATTAGTGAATTGGCTTTAGCTCCTTCGATAGCTGTTTTGTAAGTTTTACCAGTTTCTGGGTTACCAATATTTAGTTGGAATTTTGCCAATAGTCTTATTTCTCCTTGTTCGTATCCATATTTGAGAATTAATGTTTTTCTTTATTAATTTCTCTATGTTCTATTAATAATCGAAGACGGTTAAATAGGGTTTATATTTTTATTGATGGTTCTTTTTCTTCGATTTGTTATAAAAATTTCGTTCCTTATTAATTACCATTATTCTTAAGAATGTTCAAAATAATCGTTTGATAATCGCTTTCTCTTGGTAAAATAATCTCAAGTTGATCATAATATTTGGTTAAAACATCCGGCATAGCCTTAAGTTCAAATAATGTTTCAACAGCTCTAATTTTATCGCGTAGTTTAGCTGCAGATTCAAAATTTTCATCCATTATCTCCAGTTCCATCAAAAATTGTAACTTACGGATAATGCCATGACCTTTGTTTTCTAATTCAAAAATAAAGCTGCGAATGAAATGGTCATAGTCTCCTTGCTTAAAATCTTTATTTTTACATGGTGATAGACACCTTTGTACTGTATTTCTAAAACATGAAAGTGGATAACGATCATTAGGGGTAATTTCATTTGAGGAATTACATACTGGTATAACAGTTAGAAATGCATCCATTGCCTCATCAATAGCTGTTTGATTCTTAATTGGTCCATAAATATATGATTCAGGCATTAAAGTTTGATAACAAGTAAGTATGCGTGGTATTTCTTCACCTAATGTTATCTCAATGAATGGGTATCGCCACATGCTTCTATTAACTACAGGTCGAAAAGCAGATATTAAACATCCTTCCAATGTGAGTGCTTCTTCCTCAGTATCAGTAATAACATAATCAATTTTTGTTGTATTAGCAATGATCTTTTCTTTCTTCTTTCGTTCTTTGTCATAGATTAAGCTTGGATAATTATCGATATAACGATCTCTAAATTCCCAAATACTTAGTGCCTGTTTTGGTTTGAATTTTTTATCAAAGGTAACTTCTTTGAAGAATTTATTATTCCCTTTACGAAAATGGTCAGAAATACGTTTCTTAAGGTTAACAGATTTCCCAATATAGATTATTTCTTTTTCATGAAAGAAGAAATAAACACCGGGTTTTTCAGGTAAATCTGCAATTAATTCATTCAAAGTATTCTCACCAAACACGCTAAAATACTATTAAATATATTACATAAAAATCTAATTAATACCTAAGAAAATATTTTGTTATTGAAAAATTATCAAATCAGTAATTACAACAATTTTATTAATAAGTATAGGGAGTTTTCTGCAAGGAATAATTAATTTGAAATTTAATCAATTTTAAAGGGTAATGAAATTATGCCAACTTCAAAAGATTATATGGAAATGGATACCACCTATGGAGCTCATAATTATCACCCAATACCCGTTGTTATTACAAAAGCTGAGGGTGTGTGGGTTTATGATCCAGAAGGTAAGAAATATTTAGACTGTTTGTCAGCATATTCTAGCCATAATACAGGTCATAGACATCCTGAAATTATCAAAGCGTTAAAAGAACAAGCTGATTTGGTAACATTAACCTCTCGAGCATTTTTCAATGATAAAATGGGTCCTTTCTTAAAACAACTTTGTGGTATTATGAAACCACATATTAATGATCCAAATAAATCAGGTGTTATGGCTTTGCCAATGAACACTGGTGCAGAAGCAGTAGAAACCGGACTTAAAGTTGCTCGTGCTTGGGGTTATTTAATAAAAAAGATCCCAAAGAACAAAGCTAAGATTATTGTTTGCAGAGATAATTTCCATGGCAGAACCATTACTATTGTTGGTTTTAGCACTGATATTAGCCATGGTAGATATTTTGGTAACTTTGGCCCATACACACCTGGGTTTGTAACTGTGGTCTATGGTGATGCTGAAGATCTCGAAAATACTATCCTTGAGTTAGGTCCTGAAAATGTCGCTGGTTTCTTAGTAGAGCCAATTCAAGGCGAAGCAGGTGTTAAAGTTCCTCCAGCAGGTTATCTTAAGAAAGTACGTGAAATCTGTACAAAATATAATGTATTAATGATTGCTGATGAAATTCAAACTGGTTTATGTCGTACTGGCAAATTACTTGCTTGTGATCATGAGGATGTAAAAGCTGATATGTATCTCCTAGGAAAAGCATTAGGTGGTGGAGTGTATCCAGTCTCAGCTGTTGTAACTACAACAGATATTGTTGGCCCTAAAGTCATCACTCCTGGAGTTCATGGATCAACTTTTGGTGGAAATCCTCTAGGTTCAGCTGTTGCTATGAAATCTCTCGATATTTTAATTGGTGAGAAATTAGCTGACCGAGCTAAAGAATTGGGTGATTATTTCATGGTTGGATTAAAGAAAATAGCTGCTATGAAAACTAAAGTACCAATCATTGATGTTAGAGGTAAAGGTTTGCTAATTGCCATTGAACTAGATGGTAAAGCAAGACCTTTCACAGAAGGAATGAAAGATAAAGGTATTTTAGCAAAAGAGACCCATGCAACAACCATTCGATTTGCTCCTCCATTGGTTATTACTAAAGAGAATATCGATTGGGCATTGAAGATTATAGAAGAAGTATTTGTGGCTTAGGCTACATCTTCTTTTCCTTTTTTTAAAATAATATTAATATTCTATTTTGTACTTTTCTTTTATGGAGCTGATTTTCAATGGTCAAATGGGATAATTTACCGAAGGAATTTTTTGCTGAATGGTTTGAGACTTTAATGAAAAGCATTGAAAAAAATGTTGATCCTAAAACGCGTTTAAAAATTTTTAATGAAACTGGAACTTTTTGTGCAAAAGCACATGTAACAGCATTATTCAAGGAAATAAAAACCCAATCTAACGATATTAGTGAATTAATAGCTATATTAAATGAAAAATTAAAGGGAACAACTTGGGAATTACTTGATGGTAAAAAAATAAAAGTAACTTATGAAAGATGTTTTTGTCCTTTAGTAAATGCTGAACTTCACAACCAAGAAGTTCAATGTGATTGCTCTATCGGTTGGTTAAAGAAGAACCTTGAGATACTATTCAATAAAGAGGTTGAAATTGAACTAAAGGAATCTGTTTTAAGAGGTAGCAATCATTGTGAATTTCTTGTAGATTACTAATTCCATTCTTTTTTAATCACATAAGATTTGTTCATATCAAAATTAGCACGTAATAAAAGCTCTGCAATAAATCCTAGAAACAAGGTAAAAATTGCTATTATTACAAATGATAAGCTAATTAAGAAAATCGGATTTAATCTTAAACTTATAGCATTTGGATAATAATTCCAAAATCTAAAGAAAGCAACTCGTTCTAATAATGCCCAAAGAAAGAGTAAGAAACTAGAAACAATGAAAAAACCTGCCCAGCGACTAAAGAGATGAATTGGTTTTTTACCCCATTTATGAAGTATATTTAATGTGAAAAGATCGATAAAACCTCTAAAAAGACGTTTAAACCCATATTTAGTTTTACCTAAAGTTCGAGGACGGTGATTAGTTTCTATTTCTCCTAAACGAAATCCTTGTTGTGCTAAAATAGCTGGTATATATCTGTGACCTTCAGCATAGAGTTGTATATTCTTAATTGCTTCATTACGATAAACACGTAGTGTGCACCCAGAGTCATGAATGTATACATTATTCACTCTTCGATTAATTAGATTGTTAATTTTTGATGGCAATTTTTTGAAGATATTATCTTTACGATTTTTTCTCCAACCACAAATAACATCATATTCTGGAGTTAACGCAGTTATTAATTTAGGAATATCGCGAGGATCATTTTGTTGATCTCCATCCATTGTGACTATAAGATCACCTTTTATTTGGGATAATCCAGCAAGTAGAGCTGGGGTTTGACCGAAATTTCTTTGTAATTCAATAATACGTAATTTTCCTTTCATAGATTCTTTTTCAAGAAGAGATTGCAAATTTCTTAAAGTATTATCTCGAGAACCGTCATCTACAATTATAATCTCAAAATGATCATCTAATTTAGACATAATTTCAAAAATCTCATTGCTAAGAGGAATAACATTTTCCTCTTCATTAAATACTGGAATAACTATTGATATCAAGATTTACAACACAACATCTCATTTGTTGGAAGCTAAAATACTATAGCTGCCAATTATGAAACGGTAATTTTGCCTTATAAATAGCTAAATTTATTGAAATTCATTGGAGTCTATAAATAATGCGATCATAGAATTAGTGTTTTACATTCTTATTAAATTAGAAAAGTATAATCTAAGGTTTTTCACCTTAGATTATTTTTTAGTGGATTTTTTAGTAGTAGTTGTTTTTTTGGTAGTAGCTTTTTTATCACTAGCTTTTTTAGATGTTGCTTTTTTAGAAGATGGCTTTTTGTCAGTAGCTTTTTTAGTGGTAGCTTTTTTAGGAGTAGACCTTTTTGAGGTAGTCTTTTTAATTTTCGATTTTTGACTTAATCTTACTATTAGAGGAACAGCAATAGCAATTGTACTTAAACCTGCAGCTGTACCAGTAATCCATTGCCAATTGGTGTTAAGAAAAGCAACTATCTCTGAAGGAGTAAATATTTCTGCTCCTTCAACGTAATAATTAATCACTTGATAGGTAAAACCATCGGTATGGGTAAAATAATAGATAAACAAACCAATAGAGTATTGTAATTGTTCAAATCTATCATAATTCTTTATATCACCAATACTACCTTCATAAATGCAAGTATTCCCTATGGTTATCTCATAACCTTTTGCATCAGAGGTTCCACGACTTTGTGAATAACCAGCTCCACAAACTGCTCCTCCCATAGAATATTCAGAAAATTTCGTTAAACTAAAACCTACACTTGCTTCATTTTCGATCTGTATATTTACTACATTATTTCCACCCCCTTGGCCAACTGATATTGGGTCACCAGAATCTAACAAATCTGATGCGTAATTAGCTGTTTCATTTCTATGTGGATAGGTCCATGGTTTTCCTAATGTATGATTAAATGTTTCTGTACGAATAGATTGATTATAATACTCTTCAAAATAGCCAATAGTAGTTTTCAGAATAGCTGATGTAATAGGGATATCGATAGTGATGTTATTTCCAACTAGTGATGGTTCAAAAGGATGATAGATGATTTGATATTTATAGCAATTATAATCAGTAAGGTGATAGATTATTGAATCTAACCAGCAACCTGAAGAATAACTAATTTCTTGTACTTGTGTTTGAGTTGCTGTTTTTGTTCGAGTCATCTCTTCTCCAACTGTTCGACTCCAAGAAAAGCTTAGCACTTCAAAAAATCCAATTGAAAATGATTGTTGGAATGATATTGTAGAGCTGCTTCGTACACCTATTTCTTTAGTTTCAGTTGTGCTAATACTTGTTGACTTTCCAAATGCCGTCCAGCTCCAATCGTAATTTTGTTGTATGCCATAGTAAACAGGAGGTCCAGCAAGAACAGCAATTATACCTGGTGGAGCAGTAGCTAACCATGATTCACCAGTATATTTTATTCTCATACCATCTCCATCAATATCACCACAAACTATAAGTCCATAAGCTCCGAGTGGTCTATCCATAATATGATTAAAACTATGATTTTCATCATCAACTACATGATTACCATATCGTCCTGAAAACACTAATTCTGCTAAACCGTCACAATCAATATCACCCATTGCAAAAACATAATCAGGAAAAGACCAGTCCAAAGAATGTGCATGTTTGTAATCTCCTATTGAGGGACTATATTCAAAGATAAAAACATCTCCAGGATATTCTTCACTATAGCATCTAATAAATACAATTTCATCCAAACCATCACCATCAATGTCTCCACAATCGACAGGCATCCGACAAACCCAAACTCCTCCAGGGGCAGCGATTTGAAATTCTGCTATCTCACCATAATTTGGCGCTCCGGAATCATCTATAATTAATAAAGCTCCTTCTAACTGTTCACCATTCCAGATACAAGCAGTATATGCTATCTCATCTTTTCTATCTCCATCAAAATCGCCACATGCAAGATCAACATCCGCAATCCAACCCTTATATTGATTTTCAAAATAAAGATTATCTTTCCATAATAAATTAAATGAGTGGATATAATCATCATAAATCCAAATATCAGGAGTAGTTAAATATTCTTTACCAAACGAGTGGCCAATAACTATCTCATCTAAACCATCTCCATCTAAATCCCCCAAAGCAATTTCAGGTTCCATAGACATTGCGTTATAACTTGCTGAACAAACACTTTTGGGATTTGCTATTGTATAAAACCTCCCATCTACAGCATCAAAAACCCATAAATAAAGTTTGAAATTATTTATGCTATCTATATGGTATGAACATACTATTGCAATTTCGTCAATTCCATCACCATCTACATCTCCACAAGCCACTGTTTTTAAATTTCCTAAATCACTAGCTTCTGATGGTTTTTCAAAATGAAACGTTCGTTTATTATAGCTATGTTGAGTATCATCATAGATTTTCAGATCATCATCCTTTGTAACAATAATAGCTTCATCTGTTCCGTCGCCATCCACATCACCTGATGATAGTCCGCTTTTAAATCCTCCCAAAAAACCAATAAGGGTATCAATAAATCCTTCTAAAATATCCTCATTATCGAATAACTGATTTGTTTCAGAAAAGCCCGTTGAAACATCATCGAAAATCCCACCGCTATATTGTGAATCGGGTAGGTATAAAATTTCATTGAGGTTTATAAGCTGTGTTACATCCCTAGTTAATGGTTGGGAACCAGCATTAAGAATAGGTGAAGATGAAATATCATTATTTTTGTTATTTTGACTTTGATCATTTATGTAGTTATTATTTGAAGATATACTTAAAATGACAGGTCGCTCATTTTGATCTATTAAATGAGCATTTGATTGAACCATTTTTTCCCCTAAAGGATAGTTATTGTTTATATTAATAATGGTAAAATTACTCGATATTATGATAAGAATCCCAAATAAAATTATGCTTCTTTTTAAAGACAGTTTTATCCCTCAATTTTTATATAATTATTTCTTCTTTAAGGAACGATTATTCCAAATAACAATTACATAATTTGAATTAAAGTTTTCTAAGAAGAGATTCTTTTTAAAGATAGTTTGTTTTTCATAAAAATTTGGCAATCCCTCACCTTAAAATTTGAAATTCCCTTTCATAATGTAATATTTTCATACAATTTCAAAGATTTAGTTTCGATTTTTAGCAATATCATCTAATGAAGTCTTAGCTACTGTTCTAACAACTGGATGTGAATCGTTCATGGTTGCTTGTTTTAGGATTTCAATTACTTCAGGTTTATTTATTTCACCAAAATATCGAGCTATTTTTTGGCGTAGTCGAAAATCAGAATCATTTAACAAAGCTTTAATTAAATGGGGAAGAGTGCTAGATAAATATTCTGTGTTTTGAAATAATTGTCTGGCAGCGTTCATTCTAACAATATAATATTCAGCATTTTTTAAAGCCGAAACTAAACTAGGAATTAGCTCATCAAATTTCTTATAACCCATTTGACTCAATGAAATTGCGGTAACATGACTTATCGGACCTTTATTATGGATATATTTC
>JAEORJ010000331.1 GCA_016840945.1 Candidatus Gerdarchaeota archaeon | reverse complement strand
TCAGATATAGATGCAGATGGATTACTTGATTATGTTGAGTTCGATGAGACTCACACAAATCCTTACAATTCTGATTCGGATGGTGACGGCCTTCTAGATAATGTGGAATTATCAATTACTTTTACCGATCCAAATAACCCTGACACAGATTATGATTTGTTATCTGATTATGATGAGATTTACCAATATTTTACAAATCCAAACAATCCTGATAGCGATGGGGATGGTTTTTCAGATGGCGAGGAAATTTTAATTTATCACACAGACCCATTAGACCCCACAAGTTTTCCTAATTTGCGGCGAAGAACTATCATTATAGTATTATCATCCACATTTTCCTTCCTAACAGTTATTGCTATAGCTACTGTAGTATCTATACAACTCATTAAAAGAAGAAAAATAGTTCTAAAAAAGAGAATTGAAGAAAAATCAAATTCTAATAAATTAATTCTTCTTACAACATTAGCTTTACTCACTGATGGATCAGAAAAAACTATACCTCAACTTTCTGCTTTAACTTCACTTGAAGAAGCACAAATAACAGAACACCTAATTAATTGGAAGAAAAATAATAAATTAAAAATCTTGGGATCATTTGATAATGAGAAATTAATCTTTAAGAGGGAATCTATTTACGATTACCCAAAAAATCAAGCATTATGTTTCTATTGTGGTGATAAAATTAGTATAAATGATGCTCTTTGTCCTAAATGTGATTTTGAAATCTTGGTTTGTTCATGTTGCAATTTACCTATAGAACCTTCACAATTAACAATTAAATGTCCAAAATGTAATTCTATCAATCATTTTGACCATCTACTTGTTTATATTCAACAAAATGGTCATTGCCCAAAGTGCAACCAAGTTTTATCACTTGAGCTATTGAAGATACCTTTTCCTGAAGATGAGTCCTGAAGATTGGTTCCAATCAATTCTATTATTGATTATTAATAATAGCATTATAGGCTCCTGATGCAGCAGTCACTAACAACTGAAAGACCTTATAAGCTTCAATAACATTTTGAGCGATGTATTCAACCGTTAATCCATTTATTCGTTTTACCTGTGGTAGTAAATCTGCAACATCAGCCATAACACTCGATTTAAAGACTATTTCCATTTTTACTTCTTCATTCATTTTTAGTGCTTTCATTTTATTTTCTTTAAATTTGTTTACAGCTAATCTTACAGTTTCTTTTAATTCTGTTTGGATCTTCATCATACTTGGACTTCTAGCTGCGAATTGGCTAAAAGATCGTTTTAAAATGACGGATTCTACCCATGGAGTGTATTCTTTAACATCCCCTTCGATTAATTTTGCTTCTCCTGCAATGAAAATAACAGGGACGTTAAACTCCCCAGCTGTATATGAATTTAACAAATATTCACTAACTTCTATACCATTCAATATCAATTTGTGTATACTTGAACCACTGTAGGTGTGATCAAAAGTTGATTTTTCAGTACCATATTTAGCATGATATCCCACAAATAACGCAACATCACATTCTTCAATACCAGCAACCATGCTTATTGGTCTGGGTGTACCACGAACAATTTCAACATATTCTGGCAATTCATTGACATATAAATTTACCATTGGACCATGCGAATCTGCAACTATTATCTCATCAAATCCCTGATCATGTAGCTCATAAACAATATTTAGAGTAATCTTAGTAGCTATTTCCCTTGCTTCATCATATAATTTTCCTTTCAAATTCAATTGTCCTAAATTCACTATAAATGGTAATCCTTCAAGGTCAACAGAAATAAATGCTTTCAATTCAATCACTAGATTAGCTTCAGCTACTGAAGATTAAAAATGTTTATTTCTAAAAGCATTAGTTTATTCTTATTCTACTAGTTCTGATTGTGTCATTTTGAAGATTTTTTTGTTTAATCTCTCAGATTCTTTAAGTAATTTCATAGCAATACGTTTTGATGATTTCAAATTTAAGCGATAGAGGTTTTCCTTAGATAGAGTTCCATTGTTTCTTTTTGTAGATTTTATAAAATTAACATTATCAATTGTTTTTCGCTTATTTTTACCACTGTAAAGAAACGGTCTAACAAAACTAGCTATTCCCATATCAGCTAATAAATCAGCATCTTGTAATATCTTCAATTCATCTGTCCGAATCATTTCTACTTTATTTGGTCTATCGTCATGATGCTTTACTAGATAGACTACTTTATCTATAAAGTCATTACTAAAGTCTTCTTTTTCAAGAATCTCTCGAGTTAATTCTGAACCATAAATCGAATGTTTATCCCATTCCTCTTGTATTTTCTCTTCAGTATCTAATTTTGTCTTTCCAATATCATGAAAAATGGCGGCTGTAAGAATAACATCATCTTCAAGTTTTGCTCGATTTTTTTTAATCAGTTCTTTACAGGTTTCAAATACTCTTAGAGTGAAAAATGTCTCATCCCATTGCCCATAATAGAAATGATCAGTATCAGAATATAAATCACAAACGATTTCGTATAATCTTTTATAGTTCGGTGGCATTAAAATCTCCGTTAGTTGTTTTAAGAAGGTTTCTAGGTAATTAACTAGATAACCATAAATATTAATCTAGCTTTATGTACCTCTAATTATCAATAATTCTTCATCTTTTGTCTTCTTTTTAAGCTTTTTATATTTATCTCTAGCAAAATTAGGTTCTTAAAATTTCAAAATAATTATTCTGATATAATTATAATAAAAAAAATAAAAAAAAGATTATCTAGTGCTAGAACCAGAAGTATCTAGTTGGGTGCACTAAATCTTTTTCTGTAATATAAAATGGTATAATATAATTTAATTCGGAACCACTTATTTGTTCGCGGGAGAAGCCGTCTCTTTCACGCAATTGTTTTTCTTCCATTGAAAGAGTGTAGAAAGTGTATTTCATATTAAGAAGGTTCTTTTTCTTAATGATTGTACCATTCTTTTGTAAATCCTGCAAGGCTGAAAAGAATAAATAATTACTCAATCCTTTTACACGTTTGGCTACTGCGATTCTTATCTCGGATGATCTCATTAACCTCTGTTTTACGAATAATAGATCAAGTATTAATTCTTGTACTCTTACAGTCTTTTTACTGCGTTTTCTTCCTCTTGATCCTCTGTTTTTATCTAGAGCTTCTCGTATCCTCATTTCACGAATTTTTATCGTGCTATCCATCAGCTCAACAAACATTTTTTTCAACCTTCAATCTTAACTTCTAAGGAATGGATTGTTAATCTAAATTAGAAGTTATTCTTATTGTTATGAGATTAATGTCTTATTTCCTTTAATAATGTTTCTGTTATTCAATTTATTGGATAAATCGCTATTTTTAGCTCAAAAACCTGAAAATACCATTCATTTTGCTAAAAAACATTATTTCGTTGTAATTTGCTTGAGAAGAAAGTTTTTTTAGACTATATATTTGACTTGTGTATGGTGATAATTGTTTGTCGGAATCTGAATTTATAACCGAGACAGAAGAAGAAATAGAAGAAGAAGAAGAAGAAAAAGACGAGGAAGAAACAATACCAACACCAGCAATACCAAAAGCAACTATTCATGAAGCTAAGGTGGCACCAATGGCAAAAGAGGAAAGCAAGACAAAAGGTGTGTATATAGAAAAGAAGATGGATAAAGAAGATAAAGATGAGAAAGAATACAAAGATCGTATGATTATTAGATCATATTCTTCCATGATTTTATTTATCCCATCATTATTTGCTGCGCTTATTTGCGGAACTGTTCAAATAGTTCTAAATCATGTACGTGGTATCCCCTTAACAGAGGTTGTTGAAGATGCTGGTTATATGAATATTATAGGTACAATATTCTTTATCATCTTCTCATTAAATTTGATTTTAATAGCTTTTGATTTCAATCGAGCAAGAACTATTATTATAATTGTATTAATCATAGCTACAATAGCTATATTATTGTTAGTCAATGCATATACTGGCTTTTTAACTGGTGGTGGAACAACTAACATTAAAATGCGTATTTACTTTTCATCACAGGTTTACTTTGGTATAGCTGCTTTATTATTAGTAATTATACTTTTTACCTGGATAGGTGCTATGTTTAATTATTATATAATTGAAGGTAATGAGCTATTACATCACAAAGGTATTGGTGGTGGTGTAGAACGCTACCCAGCGTCAGATATGACTATTGCAAAAGAATTTCCTGATATTATTGAACTACTAATTTTCAGATCAGGTACTTTAATCTTAACTCCACCGCGTTCCGAGCGTTCTATTATATTAACTAATGTTATTGGTATTAATAGAAAAGTAAGGGAAATGCATGAAATTTTAGCTCGCCTTAAAGTAGATATTGATTAATTGTTAGGTTTTCTAACAATTTTTCTTTTTTTTATTAGCTCTTTTTAATTTTTTATTTTTCTTATAATATGGTAAGCTTTAAATATTAGTTTAAATAAACGTTTTAATATTAACTTTTTAGTGAGTAATTCACTAAATGGTGATAATAAGAAAAAATTTAACCAATATTTGGAGTAAAATGCAATGTCTTGGAGAAAAAAGAAAGATGACGATTTAAAGCGTTGGAAGGAAATGTTTCCTTGGTTACCCATAGATATGTTTGAAGAAAGTGGTTTCTTTTCAGATGACTTTATGGAGCAAATCATGAAGGAAATAGATAGGATGATGAAGGAATTCAATACAACCGATCAAGATGCTTTTAGGAAAAAAATGGGCCCTATAGTATGGGGTTGGAACCTTAGTATGGGTCCAGATGGAAAACCTACGTTCAAAGAATTTGGAAATGTTAAACCTTCAGAATCAGGTGAACCCATCGCTAAAGAGGATAGAGAACCGTTAATTGATGTTTTTATTGAAGAAACACAAGTTCGAGTTGTTGCTGAATTACCCGGTGTAGAAAAGAATGATATCAATGTAAAAACAACTGATAGCAAAATTATCATTGAAGCTAAAGGTATTGATAGAAATTATTCTTGTGAAAGGGAACTTTCAGTAAAGATAAAACCAAAAACTGCTACTGCAAAATATCGCAATGGTATTTTAGAGTTAACTATTCAAAGATTGGAACCTGCTCAAGAAAAAGGATTTGAAGTTAAAATTGAGTAAAATCTTTTTTTTAATATTATAATGGAGGAATTAAACTATGTCAACAGTTGGAAATGAAAATAAAGATGATGGTGTAAAATTACGCGTATCAGATTCACAATATCGTGATGTGGGTAAAGGGTTAGCTAGAATTGGTCATTCAGTTATGAAACAATTAGATTTATCCACAGGTGATATTATAGAAATTGAAGGGAAAACTAGAACCGCTGCAAAAGTATGGCCTGGTTACCCTGAAGATGAAGATAAAGGGATAATTCGTGTAGATGGCACTATTAGAAATAATGCCAGTGTACGATTAGATGAACTTGTTAAAATAAAAAAAATCAATCCCCCTACTGGGACTAAAATTGTTGTTGCACCAACTCAAGCCATTCGAGCTAATTTAGATGGTCGATTTTTATTACAAATACTAAATAGTCGACCAGTTTCAGTAGGTGATCAAATAAGAATTCAGATTTTAGGTGGAAATCAAATAGTATTCAAGGTTGCTCGAGTCAACCCTAAAACCATTAACACTGTTATAGTTTCACCCACTACTGAAATTGATCTTCGCACTACTCCTATGACAATAGAAGATGAAAAAATTGCTAGATTAAGTTATGAAGACATCGGTGGTTTGGAAGATGTTATACAAAAATTGCGTGAAATGATAGAGCTACCATTGCGATATCCCGAAATATTTGAGAAGTTAGGTGTAGAAGCTCCCAAAGGTTTGCTCTTATATGGCCCACCTGGAACCGGTAAAACAATGCTAGCTAAAGCTGTCGCTAATGAAACTGATGCTCATTTTATACATCTAAGTGGCCCAGAAATAATGTCAAAATTCTATGGTGAAAGTGAAGCTAATATTAGAGGTGTTTTCAAAGAAGCAGAAGAAAATGCTCCATCAATTATCTTTATTGATGAAATTGACGCTATTGCCCCTAAAAGATCTGAAGTTACCGGTGAAGTCGAACGAAGAGTCGTTGCTCAACTCCTAGCATTAATGGACGGTTTAGAGAGTAGAGGACAAGTAGTTGTTATTGCTGCTACTAACAGACCAAATGCTATTGATGAAGCTTTACGTCGTGGTGGTCGATTTGATCGTGAGATAGAAATTGGTGTTCCTGACGTTCAAGGAAGATTAGATATCTTACATATTCATACACGAGGTATGCCTCTTTCAGACGATGTTAATTTAAATAAAATAGCCACTATCACTCATGGATTTGTTGGTGCGGATATTGCTACTTTAGCAAAAGAAGCTGCCATGAGTTCATTAAGAAGGATTTTACCAAAAATAGACTGGGAAGATGAAACAGTACCACCAGATGTACTTCAAGAAATTGAAGTGAATCAGAACGATTTCGATAATGCTTTAGCTGTTGTCGAACCTTCAGCAATGCGAGAAGTTTTCGTTGAAAGCCCTGATGTCAAATGGGACGAAGTTGGTGGTTTGGATCATGCAATTCAAGAACTCAAAGAAGCAGTTGAATGGCCTTTGACATATCCTGAAGTATTTCAAGCAGCAGCTATTGAACCGCCAAAAGGAATTTTACTTTTTGGTCCACCTGGTACTGGAAAGACATTGTTAGCAAAAGCAGTTGCTACAGAAAGTGAAGCAAACTTCATCACAATTAAAGGTCCAGAAGTTTATAGTAAATGGGTTGGAGAATCTGAAAAAGCCATACGAGAGCTTTTCAGGAAGGCTCGCCAAGCAGCTCCTTGTATAATCTTTATGGATGAGGTTGATAGCATCACACCTCAAAGAGGTGGTGCCTCAGATAATAATGTTTCAGAACGAGTAGTAAGTCAATTATTAACTGAAATTGATGGCCTTTCTAAATTAAAGAATGTTGTAGTTATAATGGCTACTAATAGACCTGATATTATTGACCCAGCTATTTTGCGACCTGGTAGAACAGATCGATATATTTCGATTGACCTCCCAAATTTAGACGCTAGGAAAGTGATTTATAACATACATACGCGTAACATGCCTTTAGCAGATGATGTAAATATAGATATTTTAGCTAAAGAAAGTGAAGGATTTACTGGAGCTGATATTGCTGCAGTTGCAAAGGAAGCAGGTATGTTGGCTGTTCGTGAATTCATTTCAAAAACTAGCTCGAAAGAAACTATTTCAGAGAAATTGAAAAAGAAAGAATTAAAGGTTTCACAAAAACAATTCGAGCAAGCTAAACAACGTGTGCATCGAAGTTCGCAAGCGGACATAAATAAGTATAAAGGTATTGCAGATAACTTTAAGGAAGGAAAACTCTCATTTATGTGAGATTTTCCTTATCCTCTTTAGATTAAGAAAGGTGATAAAAAATGCCCGATCCAGATAAAATCTTCCTCGCATTAAAAAGCGAAACAAGGCGTAAAATTCTACAGATGTTAGCATCCGAACCAATGTACTTAACGCAATTATCTTATAATCTAGATTTAGGTCAACAAGCAATTTTTCGTCATCTTCAATTGTTAGAGGAATCAGGTTTATTAGAATCTGATTTTCGCGATGAAGGACAAGGTGCACCACGACGGTATTACCAGATCGCTAAAGCAGTTAGGGTTGAAGTACAGATTTCCCCTGAATTATTTGATGTGGGTCTATTTGATGTACCAATAATAGAAATACAAGCACCTGAAGAATACCCTGAATTGACGAAAATTGTTGATGAATGCAATGAGCTTTCCAAACAACCGAATTCTAAAGAGAAGCTTCTAGCTTTTAGTGAATTATTGAAAGCTTTAGGACAAGAATTGGGAAGAATTAATATTGCTAAATCTGTTGCAGAAGCTACTTATTCAAATATTCGTAGAAAAATACGAGCATTATCATATGAGTTATTACCACAACGAATCAATCAGCGAATTATTCAAAATTTAGCCTCTCGAGGTGGTGATCTTGAAATTACAAACTTAGCTTTAATTCTAAACCTTACAGAAGAGACACTTCGAGAACATTTAGTTGAGCTTGAGAAACGAGGATTAATACGTTTAGAACCGAAAAAAGTAGTTTTAGTATAATCCTTTCATTTTTTTATTCATAAATCGTTATTTTTAGCGAACTTTTTTTATATAGAAAAACGATAGAATCGCTTTAGTGATTCACATTGTCTTTCGCAAATATTTGGCCGTTTATAGTTTCACCATTGATAGGGTTATTGATTGGTAGTTTCCCAACAGCTTATTTAGTCTGTAAATTAGTTGCAGGGATTGATCCTCGAGAATTTGGTTCGGGTTCAGTTAGTACAAGAAATACTATTCGAGCAGCTGGCTTATGGCCATGGGGAGCAATTACTTTTGGAGTTGATGGAGTAAAAGGTATGTTTGCAGCAGCAATAGTTGAATATCTTATTTCTCCCTTGTCAGATGATCCAACAACTTTTACTGAATATTATGTTATTTTATGCTCATTTGCAGCTGTTGCTGGTCACTGTTGGATGCCTTATCTAAAATTCAAAGGTGGGAAAGGTCTTGGTACTTACGTTGGTTTATTATTCTACTTTTACTGGCCAGTTGCCTTTTTCTGGATAATCTGCTTATTTTTATTAATAAAACTAAGTGGTTTTTCAGGAATTGGTGCTTGTTGGGCTGCAACATTAATTTCACCATTTCTATATATGATTGATGTTTTCGCTGGTATGGGTTCATTCACATTTGGATTACCTGGAGCTTTTTGGCCTCATATCTACTATACCGATGGTGCCTTGGGTTGGCAATTTATCCTCCTGTTTGCATTAGGTATGTGGTTAATT
>JAEORJ010000330.1 GCA_016840945.1 Candidatus Gerdarchaeota archaeon | reverse complement strand
TGATGGACTTCCTGAAATGGCACTTCTAAAGGATTTTGCTAAATTAATTAAACCAGGTGCAAGAGTTCTTGATGTGGGGTGTGGAGCTGGTGTTCCTTTTACAAAGTATATGAGCGAGCAATTTGAGATAATTGGAATAGATATTTCAGAGAAACAAATAGAATTAGCAAAGAAGAACATTCCAACTGCATTATTTTATTGTATAGATATGACAAAATTAGATTTTCCTGATGAGTATTTTGATGCTATCTATTCTTATTATGCAATAATTCATGTACCTCGAGGAGAGCAGGAAATGGTTCTAGGGAATTTTTACAATTTTCTAAAAACTGACGGTTTAGCTCTTTATTGTTTTTCAACTACTGATGATCCTGGTTCATATGAAGAAGATTTCTTTGGAGCAAAAATGTATTGGAGTAGTTTTACAAAGGAACGTTATATAGAAATCTTAAATAAAATTGGCTATGAAATTATTTCCATTCAATATATTGATGATAGCCTTGGAGACTTTCAACATCTTTTTGTTATTGTTAAGAAACCAATTTAGATTTTTTAAAATTATCATTATTTTTTTATCTTTACTATAATCTATTTAATCTGTAAATTAAAATAAGTTTAATACCGATTCTGAAAGATTTATAGAATATTAAATATAAAGTGTATATGAATAATGGGTTGCGTTTGGATGGCTAGTAGTGAATTTGGTGCAGATTTTTATTTGATTATCGTACTAATTATTATTCAGCTAGCTGGCCTTGGGTTACTAATTTATTTATACTATAAAAAGAGGCAATCAGCTTTTCTAACTCTAATAGGTTCAGTAACAATCTTCATTTTGAGTAATATTTTAACATTGGTTTTCATACATCAATCAGAAAAGCTCTGGCTTGAGTTCTTCCAAGGGATGCTCTCTGCAGCAGGTTTAGCACCAATAGTTGTTTTCTTAGAGATTTTCGAAAATGGTACTCCCTTTAATAGAAGAAGCTCAACCTCAATAATTTTCATCCTTTTAGTTGGTACAATTAAAGCTGCAAAATATGCATATCCACCAAGAGTAGGTGATTTTATCAGCTTGATGGCTCCAATATTGTTCATAATAATTGGTGGATTTTATACTAACACCATTAAAAAGATGAGAGAACGAATACGTTTTGAAAACCAAAAATCAAAGATTAGAAAAATTAGAGTTGGTGTTTATCTAACTTTTATAGTCCCGAAATTCATTGTAGGTTTATTAATGGCTTTGACAGTTTCACCAGTATTAATTAGAGCAATATTTGAAAATATAACTATTTTTGATAACTATAACTCAGCAATTCTGCAGGAAGAACATGTAGTAAGATTATTTGAGATGATATTGAATTCTATACAGATGATCGGAATAGCTCTATTAAGTATACCAATTATTTTCAGCAATTCGGTTTTCTTCATGCAATCCCGAAAAGTATCGAAATTAATTGTTATCACCAAAGACGGTGCACCAATCTTTGAATTTCCGTTTGAATCTGATGCAAATGCTTGTGATGAAGATATTCTGAATGAAGTATTTGTAGCAATAAGTACAGTAATGGGTCGCGGGGGTATAAGTTGCCAGAAATTGAAAACAATGAATTATGGCGATTTAGAAATAATGACTGAAATCAGGAATGGTTTTGCAGCATTACTTATTGTAGATAAACCAACAGCTTTTCTAAGTAAATCACTTGGAGATTTTGCTGATGATTTTAATGATATTTTTCCTGTTGATAAAACATTAAATGAAATTCGTACCCAGAAATTAAAATTTACAGCTGAAAAAATGATTCAGATGAATTTTGGTCTAGAACAAGAGGAATTTGAACAAATCAAAAGCATAGTGAGTATGGGTTATGATAAGGTTGCTGATGAATATTTAGCTACGCGATCAGAAGAAGATGAAGAAGTAAAATTATTACCTGACTTTATGAAACGTTTGCCAGTGGGTGGAAGAGTCTTAGATGCTGGTTGTGGTGCTGGTGAACCGATAACTAGGATTTTAAGTGAAAAATTTAAGGTTGTCGGTGTGGATATATCTAAAAAACAAATTGATATTGCTAGAGAAATGCTACCTTACTGTGATTTTGTTTGGCAAGACATGACAACATTAACTTATCCCGATGAGTATTTTGATGGCATTGTCTCTTATTATGCTATTCAACATATCCCTCGAGAAGAACACCGAGGATTGTTAATTAATTTTCAACGTATGTTGAAACCAAAAGGTCTTGCATTATTATGTTTTGCAACCACTGATGAACCTGGTACAGTTGTAGATGATTTCTTTGGTGTAAAGATGTATTGGAGTAGCTTTGATGCTGGAACCAATGTTGAAATGTTGAAAGATGCTGGATTTGAAGTTATTTGGATTAAGCTTATATTCGATGATATAACTGAGGAACAACATCTATTTGTCTTAGCACAAAAAAATAATGAAACTAATAATTAATGGTTATTTTTTCTTATTTTTTAAATTTCAATTGTAAAACCATTTTTGAAATTAATTCATAAGATTTATATATTTGTTTAGATAATTATCTAAATATTAACTTTTTAGTGAGTAATTCACTAAATAGTGATAAATTATTAACGAATATTAAATTTAGGTGTTAAAATATGTCTTGGAGAAATAGAAAAGATAAAGAAGAAGACGAAAAAGATAGAATGAATAATTTCCCTTTTGATATTTTTGGAAATGACTTCTTTAATAACTTCTATAAGAAAATGATGGATGAATTCGAGGATATCATGAATTTTGAAAATGATCAGAATGATCCAAACCAAACTGTAAAGAAATTTGGTCCCTATTATTATAGCAGAATTACTTCTGTTGGACCAGATGGTAATCCACAAGTAAAAGAATATGGCAATTTCAATCCATTTGGTAATCAGATGCCAACTATTTCAGAAACTCCTATTGAACAAATAACTGATACACCACAAAAGGATGATACTTTAATTGATGCTTTTGTGGAAAATGACAAAGTGCGAATTATTGCTGAAATACCTGGTGTTGAAAAGGAGAATATTGATGTAAAAGCAATGGAGTCTAAAGTTATACTAAAGGCTCATAATAACTCGAAAGATTATTGTGCTGAGAAGGAATTGTCTGTTAAGATAAAACCTGAGACAGCAAAAGCAAATTATCGTAATGGAATCCTTGAAGTCATTTTTGAAAGGAAAGATCCTGGAGAATATGATAAAGAATATTCAGTAAAAATTGAATAATTGTGTTAACAATTATTTCTTTCTTTTTTTTTCACATTTAGTAGATTTCTTTTTTAATCTTAATCAGGTTAAATAAGTATAAGATAAATTTGGGAGGAATTATTTTTGGATGAAGAAGAATTTCGATTATTTTTGAAAAGAAAAGGTAAGAAACCTGATGTAGTGGAAAGAAATATTCTATCTATTAGTAAATTCGAATCTTTCTTAATTAAAAGACAAAATAAACAATTAGATGATAAAATACTAGTTGATGCCTTGGAATCTTATGTATCAATGATTGAAGATGAAAAAAATGCTTCAGCTAAGGGCCCTTTATACGTATTAATGAATTATTTTCGATTCCTTGATAACAATGCTTTATATCAAGCTACAAGAAAATTACGTGAAGAAAGAACAAAAAAATCGAGAAGAATTTTTTTATTAAAAGATTTTCTAGATGTAGATCTAAAAGTAGTGAAAAAATTAGCTTCTATTGGAATAACAAATGTTGAAGAAATGTTAGAAGCTGGAGCCAAAAAGAAACAAAGAATAGATCTCGTAAGAAGATTGGAAATTCCTGAAGAAAAAATCTTAGAATTAGTTAAATTATCAGATATAACAAGAATAGGATATGTAAAAAGAAAACTTGCTAGGCTATACTATAATGCCGGTTTAGATTCTCCTGAAAAAATTGCAAAATTTGAACCAGAAGAGCTTCATGCATTTTTTGTCAAGTTTGTTGAGGAATCTAATTGGGATGGAATGGTGCCGAATCCAATGGATCGTGTTAATAATATTAAGAGTGCAAGAAAAACTACGCCTATAGTGGAAGAATAAATAGGGTAAAAAAAAAGAAGAAGGGAAAAGGTATTTTTTATAGTATTTTTAATTCTTTACCAATTTTCTCAAATGCTGCTAAAGCAGTATTAAGGTGATTCTTGGTTAAACCGGCGGTCATCATAACTCGAATTCTTGATGTACCTCTTGGAACCATTGGAAAGACTATTGGTAAAGCAAAGATACCTTCCTCATATAACCGATTACTCATTGCCCGAGCAACATCGTTTTCTCCACAAATGACAGGAGTAATACCTGTAGGTGAATCAGCTGCAGCTACTGTGATAGGATGATTGAATCCAATATCAACAATTCCTTTCTTGAAATAATCACAATTATCAAGGAGTTTTGCTACTACAGGTTCAAATTTACCTTCTTTGTTTTCAAGAACTTCAATAGCACCAATAGATGCACCTACGACAGCAGGTGGATGGGAACCACTAAGAAGATAAGTTCGAGTAGTATTTCGTAAATAGTTAATTAGGTCTTGAGACCCAGTAATTGCTCCACCAACTGTTCCCATAGCTTTACTGAAAGTGTTCATTTCAACATGTACTTTGCCCTGTAATCCGAAGTGATCAACAATTCCTTTACCTGATTTATTTCTACCAAGAACACCATCACCATGAGCATCATCAACATATATCATGGCACCATATTGTTCACTCAATTTTTGAATTTCATCAAGTTTAGCATAATCACCATCCATAGAGAATACACCATCAGTAATAACTAAAATTCGTCTAGCATTTGCTTTTTCAGCATTTTTCAAACATTGTTCTAAGCCTGCCATATCTGAATGAGAATAAATGAATTCTTTACCTCTTTGAGCTTTTGTCAATCTTACACCATCAATGATAGAACCATGATTTAGCTCATCAGAAATAATTACATCTTCAGTACTAGTTACAAGTTGTTGAATAGCTCCTGCATTTGCTGCAAAACCAGTTTGAGTAATCATAACTGCTTCTTGTTCTTTAAATTCAGCTAGTTTATGTTCTAATTCAACATGTATGTCCATATTACCTGCAATGGCTCTAACCGAACCTGAACCTGCGCCATATTTTTCCACCGCTTCAATGGCTTTTTTCTTCAAATGTGGGTGGTCACTTAAGTTCAAATAATTATTTGAACACATCATAATTACTTCTTTCCCTTCTACCGTACAAATTGGGTCCGAAGCTGTCTGTAATATTTTATGCTTCCAATCACGTCCTTCATCAACAAGAACTTGATATTCAGCTTTCAAAAATCCTGTTGGATCTCTTGTTGTCATTCAAAATATCTCCTTACAGATTAATTAAACCGCAATAAGATTCTTCTATCATTTTAAATTCTTTTCCCAATTAAATTTTTGCTTTTCTTGTGTTATATGTCGTTTTTCATTCTTTTATAAAAAAATAATCTGTTTTCCTTCAACCTTTTACATAATTACTTTTATTAAGGAGTTGTAGAAGCATTTTGATAGAAGATTTTTTATCTTAACTAATGCTGATTATCAATCAGAGGAAGTGTAATATAAAAATGTCAAGAAATAACCAAGAAAATTTAGAAAATGATTTGTTTGATCCAGATGTTGATGTAGAAGAATATTTTGATGGCTTCCCTGGACGAAATGAATTAGTTGTTGCCACAGTACAAGAGGTATCGAATCATGGTGCATATGTCACTCTTGATGAATATGATAATAAAAGAGCTTATGTCCATATTTCTGAACTTTCACGAACTTGGGTTAAAAATATTCGAGTGCATGTTAGAGAAGGTCAAAGAATTGTTGCTAAAGTATTAAGAATTGATCCCCAAAGAGATCAGATCGATCTTAGCATCAAACGAGTACCAGAACAAATGAAGAAATTAAAACTTCTTGAGTCAAAAAGAGCTCAGACAGCAAATACGCTGTTCAAAATGATCGTTGAAAAAATGCCTGAAAAAGAACGAGACAAATCTGATGAGATCCAACAGATTTTGGTTACTAATCATGATATGCTTTATTATGGTTTAGAATTTGCTTCTACTAGTACTGTAAAAGAAATAATGGAAATGGGTATTCCAGAAGATTGGGCAAAAGTAATCCAAAAAATAGCTTCGGAAAATATTGTTGCTGCCACTGTAGAAATTAGGGGTACAGCTGATATTTCTATACCTGGTGGGGATGGTGTGATAAAACTTAAAGAAGCATTGATTGCTGGTAGAGATAATGTTAAAGAGAAAAATACCATTATCAAGATTTACACAGAAGGAAGTCCAAGATATGCTATTGAAGTTAAATCTGAAGATTACAAGGTTGCAGAAAAAGCTTTAGAAAATGCTCTTCAAAGAATTGAAGAAATTGTAGAACGCAATAAGGGAACCTTTTCATTCACAAGAAGGAAATAAATTACGAAATTAATTTAGATTAATGGAGGAACAGCTGCTATGTCATTACATAAATGCACAAAATGTGGAGTATATACTTTAAAAGAAGTATGTCCGAAATGCAATGGAAAAGCTATTCCACCTGCGCCTGCAAAATTCTCAATTGAGCATGAGCGAAAATATGGTAAATATCGTCGAGAATTGATGAAACGTTCAAAAGAATATCAAAATAAAGATTGAATTTTCTTGGTATTTGGATTATTAAAAAAATGGTGCACCTTCCGGGATTTGAACCCGGGTTCCGACCTTGGGAGGGTCGAGTCTTTCCAGGCTGGACCAAAGGTGCTTTTCTTCCATTGATTGATTTTAATAAATGCTATTTATAATTTCCTATAATAAAATTTTACTAGTTAAAATATTTGATATAAAAATGGGTAATAAAAGCTCCCTAAAAAGGGAGCTGAGACTTGCTCTACACAATAATAATAATTACATAATTCGACTATCTCTCATTATGCCATTAATTATTTCTTCTTTTTCTGCGGTGTTTTCGCAGGTGGTGATTTTTTGCTTGGTGCTTTCTTTGTATCTTTTCCCATGAATTTTTTTCCACCATTCATTGGTACTTAGATTAGTACAAGAAATACTACTAATCTAAATATTGTCTTTTTGCGTATTTTATATATAAACTATTCTATGAAAAAACTGATAAAAAGCTAATATTTTCACTGTTTAGCTCATAAGTTATTTTATTAAATAATTATTTAATTACCCTACTTAATTGAAACTATTTAAGAAGTGCGAACTTTCCACTCAAAATCTTCATCATCTGTTATCAGAAGGGCCAGAGCGGTCATCGTTCGCATATTTAACTTCCTAAATTTAACAGAAAAAGTTTTCGTACAATTTGATTCAAAAATGATTATAAAAAGTCAAGACTTTTGATTCTGTTTAAATAATTAATTGTCCTTTATTCCTCTGGAGATGTTATGTCCAAAGGTATTACTATACTTGAACCAGATAAAAAATTACTCTGGAAATATTACATTACCTCAATTTTAGTATTAATAATTAATGTGGTAGCTATTGCTAGCTTTTTAGTTCCTTATCTTTTATCTGAAAAGCCAATTCATTGGTTAGCTATTGTTATAGCTGTAAGCAGTGTCATTGTTTTTATTTTTATTATAGCTTTAATTTTGCTCCCATTTTATTATAAATCTATAAAATACGAGTTATCAAACAAAGATGTTGTGACATTTAGAGGAATAGTTTGGAAAAGAGTTAAAACGATCCCCCTACGTGCTGTAACAAATCTAGGCATAATAAGAGGACCAATTGATCGAATATTCAGTATTGGAACAATATATATTCACACAGCAGGATATAGTTCATCAAAAGGACCTGAAGAGAAGCTTGAAGGTTTAGTAATTTATCAAGAGATTTACGATCAAATCATGGATAAAATACAAGAATATAAAAGTATGACTCCTGTTGTTAGTATTGAAGAAGAAATCTCTGATGAGAATTTCCAAAGTGCAATATTATCTGAGTTAAGAGAAATCAAAGAATTATTAAAAGAAAAATGAAGTAGAGATTACTTTTCATTTTTCAATTTATTTTTTATCTTTTCATCTGTTAATTCTCGTAAAGCATCATTAGCAACCCATTTAGCAGTTTTAGATTCAAAGGATAGGATTTTTCTTGCAGATTTTATTGCCTTTTGGTTAAGTCTTAGATTTCTTTTTCCTATTTGACGTAAGGCCCAGTTAACAGCTTTTTTTACAGCATTTCTATCATCAGTAGCTTCTCTTTCAATGAGCGATAAAAATTCGATAAATGTATCATCTTTTAAGTTCTTATCTGTCCAAGCTAATCGAGCTATTAAAGAAAAACCTGCTCGCTTTACAAACTCCTCATCTCGTTCTGTCCATTCAAAACATTTGTTTTGGGCAAAAGGAGTTTTATCTATTAATGTCATAATACACTGATCACAGATTTCCCAATAATCAAATTCCTTAACCCAATCATCAATTTGCTTTTCAGATACAATTTTAGGATCCTCAATCATACATGCCAAAATTCGTGTTTCTCGAGTATTTATTTCCCATAATTCTTTAGCTAATTTTGGGTCTTTACCAATTTTCTTTGCTATATTTTTTATATTAGGTATTCTTACACCAAAGGTTTTCTCAGGTGTGATGCCGAATTTTGCCATACCTTCTATACTTGTAGGGTCACCTTGTTCTTTAAAATACTCGATAATTATTTCTTTATTGTAATCTTTTTGGATTATTGTCACCCTCTACTTATCCTTAAACAATTAAAAATATAAAATTGAGAAGCTATCTCTGCTTACTCATCTTCATCAGTGCTTTCTTCGATGAATTTATTTAAAATAGTTTGAGCATCAGGAAAGCTATCATCTTCTATTTTCTTCATATCACCATCACGGCCTAATGATAGTTGTGCATTCCCTTGCCATACATTACAATAACCATTAGTTATTTCTAATAAATCACCAAAATTGGCTTCGTTTATCTTACTACCCCAAAGACTAAAGGTTATCGTTCCAGTTTCATCTCCTACTTTGAAATCACAAACACGTGATTTGCCAAATTTAGTATTGACTGTACGGGGTTCACTTTTAGCAATAACACGAACTATAATATCGATACCAGGTTTTTTAACAGGTTCAATATCTTTTACTTTTATAAAGGTCATACATAAACACCTTATTGTTCCATTAATATTATACGATAGAAAATAACTTTCTCTTATTAGTAATTTTCCCATAAAATCGATTTAAACCTATCATTTTTGATTTTATTACATGAAAATTAATCACCAAATGCAATTCATACATATCATCGAAAGAAGTAAATATCCTTATTTACTTACAATAGTTTTACATCGTGTAGTTAATTAATGAAATTATTAAAATAATACTAGTATTCTTAACATTATTAACTAGGCAAACTTTTTAGTTAATAGCATAAAGCAAAATACTAAACAATAAATTAATCAAAAAAAATTGAGGTAGGAATGAATGTCGGAAGAAGAACAGCTTGAAAAAGGTGAATGGGACATCATTTTAGGTGAATTAGATGAAATTGTTCATGAGATAAATAGATTCTCTGCAATGATTAAAGGTGATGCTTCAGAACTAGAAGGGGACTATCCAGCTTTAATTCATTATGTGAAAGACATTAAAACAGAGAACAAAGGAGAATCATGGAAAAAAATCGAACAATTCTCAACTAATGCTCTTGAAACTATGAAACTTCTAGAAGAAACTCTCAAGATTAAACAACAGAATAAAATGATAGATCGAACAATTTTAGGTAAACTACCAAAAAATACCAATCAAATTGGTTCCCAAATTGTCGAGACCTTAAATGAAGTACCAGATTTAATACGAATAATAAATGAAAACATAACAAGTTTATTGATTGATGTTAAACTAAAACTTGGTTTTCCAACTGTAAAAGTGGAAAAGGATGTTGTTGAAATCAAACATCAAATCGACTTATTAGAAGAGAACATTAAATCACACTCAAAAACTAAAAAAGTAATTTTAGGTAAATCTGAACAATTAGTTTATGAAGAAGCTTATCGTGAAACCTATCTTCAAGTTTTAGAACAAGCACAAGATTTTGTTCAAAGATGTCTTAAAACACATTCAAAGACATTTGAATTTGTTTATGAGAAATTCTATAATCGACTTAACGATTATAGAAATAATCCTGCTTATGATGTAGTGATAAAAGACAATTGCGGTGAGATTGAAAATATCCTCCAAAAATGGCCTACTGAAGGTTTCAATGCATTTTTAAAAGCACAAAAGGTAGTGCGAAAAATTGAGGACCGTTTAAGTGATCGACGACAGTCATTCATTCAACAAATAAATGCTGATTTGCGTTTAAAGACTGAGGAGTATATTGCTAAAATTAATGAAGTAGCAAAACTCGAATTAGTAATCAACAACACTATTTTCAAAGAAGTGGAACAATCAAAAACAAGATTGATTGGAGCTATTAATTCTGCTAACAAAGATATTGATGTTGTTAAAAAAGATCCAATTGATAATTTAAACAATGACAAACAAGTAGTAAAAGAAGGTACGAATTTAACCACTATAATTTACAATGCAACTATAGGCGAAGTATTAGATGAATTAACAGCAATAACAGATCAAGTTGATGCAAGTAAGTCAACAAAAGAAGTTTTAGATAAAATAAATTCAGCTCAAGAAAATAGCTTAAATCCTGAAACATTAGCTGAAATAATTAACACTTTACCAATTTTACTAGATTTTGGAGCTACAAAAGAATTGCTTCTAAAAGAGCTTGCTGTTGATTTAACTGAAGCTCAAGAGAAATTTGTTAAAAAGATGAAGAACATCAATGATTATTTTGGAAAATCAACTAATTTGTATATACCTGAAAAAAGTGAAATTGTAAAACTTGAAATAGTTGATTTGAATGATCTCGCTCCAATAGAAAAAATTGAGGCGATTTTGAAAAAGTCCCTCCTAAGTGTAACCAAAACCCTATCACTTTTTGAAGAACAATTAGCAGATGGTTTAGGTTTCCATGTAAATCCAAAATTAGAAGCCCGACTTTCAAGATATCGTCGCCCATCATACAAACCAACTATTAAACAAGCAATAAAAGCTATTAATGAACTCGAGAGATTTACAAAGGATTTAGCAAAAGAAACAGGTAAAGCAATCACCAAATATGTTAAAGATTTGAAGAAATTTATGATTACTTCTAAAGCATTAACAAACTTTGAAATGACCCTTACTAATATCGCTAAAGATTCTTCTAAAGGTTCAATGAATCTTTCACAAATTACTTCTGATCTTGAAGTTGCTGTTGAAAAATATGCTAAAGAGATTAGTGAGATATTAAGCACTCATAAAGAAACAATAGCTACCATTCTAAATGATAAAGCAAAACTTGATTTTGCTAAAGGGATGACATTAAGCAATTTTGCAGATAAACATGAAGGTTTTATTTCAGCAATAGATTTAGAGACTGCTTTTGCTCAACAAGAAGAAGAGAAAGAACCATTGCTCTGTAAGAAGTGTGGTGCTGAAATTGTTTGGCAGCAAGCAGAATACAATGATATGTTAGGTTTTAATGTTCTAAAAGTTCGTTGCAAGAATGGCCATGAAGATAATCTAATTGGTTTCGCAGAAGAAACGACAGAGGAAGAACCTCAAGAATTCAAATGTAGCTCTTGTGATCTTAAACCTACAATTTTAGAATCTCTTGATTTATTTTCAGATGGATCATTAAAAATAGTCACTCAATGCACTAAAAAGCATAAAACAGAGTTTGTTGTTAAAAATTAGATTTATTTTTTGGCTGCTAAATTAGCAGCTTTTCTTACCTTTTTATCGTTTTTTGTCCATAGCAGTAAAGATAAAAAAACTATAAAGTAATTTATATTATAGAAAATATGTAAATCGATAAAAGCCGGGGTAATGCATTGACTGAGTATAAAAGAGACCCTCTGCGATCTCAAGCAAGACGTGATATCTTAAAAGCCCTAGGTGAACATGAAATTTTAAATAAACCACAAATTGTTGAAATAACTGATTTAAGTCCACTTACAATTAATTCTATTTTAAGGGAATTTCGCAATTATAAAATTGTTACATGCCACGCTGGAGGATTATATGCCCTTTCTGGAGAAGGTAGAGATGTTTATCATCAATTACTAAATGATAAACGATTCCAAAGGAAACTATACGAAAAACGACTATCCGAAAATTCTCCCAATGAGGAACCTCGCGTAATTCATACCATTATAATTGATGACTCTGAAGAAACAGATGACGAAGAATAAACTTTCTAAACATCTCTGATTTTTCCTTTATACACTAAATCATATTGATGTTGCCAAGAACCAAAAATTGATCCATCATTTGTCCATTTTTTTAGAATTTGTAAAACTTCAGAATTTATCTCTTGAGGTTTAATTAATTCGTATTTTGTTCCAGGTAATGGAATAAGATAATGCATATGTATATTGCAACCTTGTTTAATCAATTCACGACATAAATCAATAGTTTGAAATTGATCCTCATCAGTCTCTTCTGGAAAACCAATTATAAAATCAATATTCATTGAAAAATCATATTGATGAGCTAATTTTACAGCAGAAAGAACTTGTTCTATGGTATGTCCTCGTCTTAATTTTTCTAAAATGGTAGAACTCCCAGATTGCGCACCTATGATTAAATTATCATTATTACAATATTTTTTAGTGAGTGCTAGTACATCTTCTGTTATTGATTCAGGTCTCACTTCTGATGGGAAAGTTCCAAAGTAAATCCTTTTTCTTTTCTTTGCCTTCAATTCATATAAACCTGAAAGTAACTTTTCAATCATTTCTATATTGGGCTCAGAAGCTTTTTTTGCACCATAACCAAAAGCATTTGGTGTTATAAATCTAAAATCCCAATTTTCTCTTTTTGATAAAAGAAATTTACCCCATTTGATGATGGTTTCAGGTGATCTATGCCGAATGTTTTTACCAAAAATTTCAGGGACTTGACAATAGGTACAACCAAATTTACAACCACGAGTGATTTCTAATGCTGAATAAAGACCACTATTTGGTGCAAAAGGAGGGTAGTCGTCTAAAACTATTGGTTTATTTTTAGATGTTTTAACTAATGTCCCATTAAAATCAAGAAAAGCTATTCCTTTTTGTTCATCAATTGAATCTTGATTTTTAATCTTTGAAATCAATTCAGTAAATGTTTTCTCACCTTCCCCTAAGACAATAATGTCTGCCCCTAACGATAACATTTCTTTTGGTTTAGCTGTTGCATGAGCTCCACCGAGAATTATTATCATTCGTTTTCTGTTGGGATGAGTGGCTAATTTTTGTAGTTTATCCGTTACTTTTGGCAATTGGAAAGTATTCAATGAAAAACAAACAATTAATTTTTGAAATCTCTCAATAGAAAATAATCGATCAATTTGAGAGAGAAATGATCCGGGTTTTGGAAAATAAAAAGGAATATCTGATAATTCAGGATTGGTTTCTAAAGCACCAATCAAAGCGTGATATGAATAAATATTTGCTCGAGAATAATGAAAAACAATAGCTAATTTATTCAATCTTCCTTGAAAAGAAAGATGTTTAGTATCAACATCCATTTTTATCAATCATCTAAAATTCCTAACATATATCTATAAACTGAACCAAAAAGAAAATCATCTTCTCGTTCTTTAACTTCGAAATTATTAGTATGTAACCATTTCGTTAAAGCTGACCTTACTTCTGTAGTAAAATTATTGACTTTTTCTTTAACATAAAATCCATCTCTTATGAGTATTGTTTGGATGTTATCTAATACTTCGCCTTCTATCTTTACTATGTCTTTTGGGTCATCGCGTTTCAATAAGCATAAATTATATACATCAAAGACCTTTCGTAATTCCTTGATAGGAGTAGGATGTTCATCTACACGAATATCGATGTATCGATCTGTGCCACCATCATAAGCCCCTTCTTCTTTTACTATTAATATTGCTGCTGATTCTCTTCCCCTTTTATCTCCACCAGCAGCTTGACCAGCTTCAAGAGCAGCAAATAATTTCTCAATTAAATCACCTTGAGTTTCCTCATATGTCTTTGCCATTGCTCTTACTGTTTCTTCAGAAACTAAGATATTTCCTTGACAACAGTAATTCTTGCCTATAACATGACCAGCCCAATCAAAGCAATCCTTCCCGGTAAAAGCAGCTGCATTACCATTTTTATCAACAATACCTAATTGTCTACTATCTCGTTCTTTATCATCTTTTGTTAGAATATCCACAACTTCGGTGGCTGAAAGACCCTGATTTAATAAGTCTAATCCTTTTGGACCATAACTAGTATTCACAAAAGCTTGTGTAGCAATAGCACCTATATTCGCTTTAGCATATGGAACAATTGAACCAACCGCAACAAACTTAGATTGAACTGCTACTCCCCATGTTTTCTCCTTTGGATCATAAGCTACTATTGAAAAAGTCATCTTTATCGAACTAAAATTAATTTATTTAGATAATAATTTTATGCCATTGGATTAGCTTTATGTTTATACTTAATCATTGATTGTTTTCTTTTTTTAATTGCTTATTATATTCCATAATCTTGTTATAAGATCTTGAAAACACTCCTACGAGAGAATATGCTTCTTTGCCTGAAACGAAAGCTCTACCAATGATATTTCTAAAACGTCTATTAAGTAAAGCTTCTTTTCGTTTATGAAAACCTAACAAGCTAACTACTTTAGCAAACCACTCAAGTAAGAGCTCCTTTTCTTCTTTTTTTGCTTCTCTATAATCAGTAATTTTCGTTTTTTTCCTCAAAACATGAATAGAATAAAGTATTATTGTCACAGCTTGTGCTAAATTTAATGCTTTATATTCTTCAACAGTTGGGATATGTATTGTCATATCACATAAATTGATTTCATCATTTGTTAAACCGATATCTTCTCGACCAAATAAAATAGCTATATCATCTTTAAATTCTAATAGATTTTTTAATTTTGGATCATCTGAACTTATAGCTACTCGAGCATTTGTAGAACCTCTATCGGTACAAATTTTGGCTGTTGTTCCTACTACATATGTTACTGTTTCAAGAAAATCTGAAAGTGAATTATATATTTCTAAATTCTCTAAAATATCATTAGCATGAACAGCAAATTGATATGCTTCACTTGTAAGTTCTGTTTGCGGATTTATTAATACAAGTTTTTGAAAACCAAAATTTTTCATTACCCTTGCAGTTGAGCCAATGTTCCCTGCAGTTAAGGGTTCTACAAGAACTATTTTAATAGTCATTTTCTTCACAATCAATTAATATTAACTAAAATGATAAATTATAGTAAAAAAAAGTAATGCTAACTTTAAGTTAGCATTTAATTATTGGTAGTTTTTTCGTTTTTTAATTATTGTTAAAATCATTAGAGTAGTGCTAATACTTGCAATAATAATACCAATAGATATACTGCTGGAATTGGTTTCACCTATTATTTCAATTGTGAAATTTCCAAAACCTGTGTTTGTAAAAACTTCTAGATAGAGGATTGTGGCTACCGTAACATTTAGATCAATAACAATACTTGCTCCAGGATCTAATGGCCCATTTTCAAATAAAATTTCCCATGCATCATCATAACCTATGATTTGATAAGCAGTATCTAAGGAATTATTCAATACTATTTGATAGGTTTGTGGTTGCTCTAAAGCTATTGAGTAATAATGATGTAAATCTTGGATATAATGATTGAATCCATTACCACCAGGTGATCCTCCAGAAGTTTCAATCGGATTATTTAACTCAGCTTCTGTAAATGCATCTTTGTGTATAAGAATTTTAAAAGTTGATGAAGAAGCTATACCTCGTATGAATATATAGTAAATATTTAGTGCTAATATTAAACGAATTGTTTCAGTTTGACCATCTGTTGGATTAACTAATTCGCTGTTTGCAATAAAAATAATGCCTTGTGAGTAGCTCACAGCTAAATCAAAATCGATATCACCTGTTAGTATTTCAATGCTTATCTCATAGGCTGTTTTTGTAGAAGCTCTAAAGATATATTCTGTGTGTTGGTTTTGTTCTAGAGTAATCGTCTGTGATTCAGTCTCTAATGCAAGCATTGGTGGTGAATTTGGTATCAATAAATTATAGAAATCATAATAGAACCTAAGAAATTCACCCCACAAACAATCATTTTGCCAATCCATTCCAGCGAAATAGCTAGTTCTATTTGCGTAATGATATAAGGCATCTTCAGGTAAATTATATGTTGTAACTGGCATGAAAATGGATAAACCATGAGCGGAACCACTAAAGCTTGAATGCTGCCAATTATATGCAATAATTCCTTCAATTTTAGTTTTAAGGTTCATTGTTGCATTTGTTGTATCTTCTAATTGTATATAATAGAGTAGATTATCACAGAAATCAATTATATCAATAAATTGTGTATCATAAAATGCCCTGCTTGAACATCTTGCTAAACTAAAAATATAATCATAATTTAACTCATCAATTAATTGTGTTAGATTACCTACAAAGTAATTAATTGATGGTATCAAAGTAGATACTTCTGAAAGATCAATTAAAGATAAACAAGTAGATACGGTATTTGAATAGGTCTCATGATAAATGTCGACTATTATTTTACCTAATTCTAATGGGGTGAGTGAAACATTAAGGAATAGCTCATCAAGAATGCCTTTATAATTATAGCCATTGAATGGGATGGACTCTTCAGAAGCAACAAGATAATCACAATATGTTCGTAATTCATAAGATAATTCAATCATATTCATTAAGCAGCAGTCAAAAGAAACAATATTTATGCGTTCTCCACGATTTGAGCAAGCAGTGTTAATGCCAGATTGAAGTTCATTTATTCTAAGAATAGTGCCAGATGTTTCATCAGAACAACAACCATAAACACCTGCTCCGTGATCCCAAATATCAAGGAGATAATTTTGTGCTGGGAAATTAATGAAACAATATTCAATAAAATTCTGCAGAATAAGAGGATCACCCATATCCACTTCACCTAAATCAGCCAATAAAATGGAATCTATAATTGGTGATTCATTTGGTTGTATTTGATAATATCTTGCACCAGTCCAATCCTCATTTGAAGCATCATATTGATAATGCCTATCAATTAATACTATTACATTGATATAAGCATCAGCAACATATCCTAATTCCAATTCTTCGAAATCATCTATTGCTGCTTCTTCAAGATTATTATCACCATCAAGATAAACCATAATTGTCCAAATATCTTCAGGTACTTTTGAATTTGATTCTTGGGGATATGTAATTAATAGAGATTCTGTATTACCAGAAATTATTTGATTGGTGATATTAGAAGCATTTCTATCTTCAAAAAGCCCATTTGAATCTTGAGAAGCTGAAATATTTTTATTGGTAAAAAAGGAATTTGTAAACATTAGAGTTAAAATTAAACTAAAAACAATGAAAATTTTTTTCCTTTCAGAAATCATATAACCACCACTAACTAATATGAAATGTTGAATGATAGTTATTTTAATTATACATTTCTATTTGTATTGAATAATCAATGATTATTTGTTATGAAATTTATTAAAAGAATAAGTGGAGTGGAGGAGATGAATTCGTAAAGCAATTCTATTGCTTTCCTTTGAACTCCCGACCAGCAAGTTTCTCTACTAAGAGCACTGCTCCAAAATTACATCATTCCTTTTGGTCAGTATAATTTTGTGTTTTATTTCTGGAGCCTGCCGTGCTGCCTGGCTTCGTGAATTCCACCTTGGTTGGAATTTTACACTACCACTCCATATCACGGTTATTCTGTTGTTGTTATTTTGGAATATAAAATATTTTCGATTGTAATGAGAAGCAAGGAAATAGGCGAATAACTAATTTTTACTTTATTAATTACTCATTAAATTTTATGATTAATCAAGGCAAGCTTTATTTGCAAGCTTTTATATCTGATTTAATCATACAATAATTATTTACTCTAACTGGTGTATACGAAAAATGTCGGTTCAAATAAAAACATTAGATGATTATGGCTTCCTTCTATGTTTTATTGGAGGAGTTATCGTAGTTATCAATGGTCTTCTTTATCTAATTGTTTCTGCAATTGGCTCTTCGATTGATTGGTTCTTTGGAGGAGGATTTATAGGTATAGGAAACGAGATTGCTGGTGCATTGGTGACAATAATATTTGGTGCATTTGCAATTGTAATTGGGATGAAACTTTTTTCACCAAAAATTAGAGCATTTATGATTAAAATTGATTTAATTATAACTGGAATCGTAATGATTGTATTAGCAATAATTTGTTTTGGTATTGGTGCTTTATTGATTCTAATTGGTGGTATATTGGTATTTATTTATCGATTAATGCCAGAAGGAAATGCTAATCCAACAGGAAGGTAATTATGTTTACCTTTCCTATTTTAACAAAAAATAATTTTTATTATAATTCTATTTTTTTAAAAAACTTTTTTACCCTAATTGCGATAATTTGTTCGATTACAATGGATGATCTCACGGAAGCTGAAAAATTGCTTAGAAAAGGTCGCATTGAAGCTAAAGAGGAAAATTATTCCGATGCAATAAAATTGTTCCATGAAGCACTCAAATGTGAACCTGACAACAAAGATACCCTCTTTCAATTGGGCATTGCCTATCATAACATTGCTGATTATAAGAATACTATATTTTATTTAGAAAAATTGCTCCCTCCGGTTAGCAATAATCTAGTCATATGGAGAACATTAGGACATTCTTATCAAATGTTACAAGATTATAGAAAAGCTATTCATTCATATAAAAAAGCTCTAGAATTTAATCCTGATCATCAAGAAAAAGAAATGATAATGTCAATAATTGACAATTTAATCTTTAAAGTGGATTATTCCGATTGAACATAAATTGAATATCACTCAAATGTTGCTTTATTATGTTCCCACCATTTAACCCAATTCTGCATTCTAATGTTTCTATTTTCAGTTGACATTCCTGCTACAAATCCACCACCAGGATTCTCTAAGGCTCTTCGTATAACATAAATTTGACCTACATGTCCCATAAAATGTAGACTAATTCTCTCAATAGCTATAATGAGTGATTCTTGTATTTTATTTCCCCCATCAACTTCTGGAAAATTATAATATTTTTCAATTGGTAAATTATTGAGATAATTCATTCCATCTTCAAATATTTCTAGATATAAATCGACTAGCTCTTTAAAAGATATTGAAGGTAATTTCTTTACTATTTCCTTTGATACGCCATATGCAAAATAATCTTGATATTCTTTCAACATCTTGCTTTTTCCTTGGCAGAGTTCCCCTAAAATAAAATCCATTTGCACAGCTAAATGACCAACAATCCAAGTAATATGGTTTATTTCTGGTAATATTTGTTTATGGATATCATTTGGCTTTAATCCAGTTAACGCAAAAGTCAAGTTACAATGAGCTATTTCTAAAATATCCAAAGCAACATCTTTCACAGAAGGCTTAAAATCTCGTTTTTTTGACATAAAAACCACTATAGTAATTATTTAGATATTAATAAGAATATAATAAACTATTAACTTTATCAATGATTTCTCAACTATTCACAATACTTATTTTCATTTATTGCAACAATCTTCATAATTGAGTATTGTTAAACATACTTGAGTGTTGTTATTCAAAAAAACGGAGATAAAAATAAATGACTGATTGTGTAATCTTCCTTCATGGGCATCAGCCATTCTATAATGAAGATTTTATTGTTAAAGAAATCATTTGGCAAAGCTATGGACCATTGTTTAAACAATTATTGGATTTAAGTAAACACCATAATTTTCAAATTAATTTATCACTTACAGGTAGCGTTATACAATGGTTTGAAAAATTAAGTAATGATTTCCTTTTGTCAACAATTAACGAACTTATTGATAGAGGAGTTATAGAAATTTTACTTTCTCCTTTTTATCATGCACCTCTTGTATTTACTGATGATGGTTTTATTAAAGAGCAATTTTATCACCATAGGAAGATGATTAAGGATATGTTTGGTAAGGAAATGCGTGGATATTTTCCTACTGAACTAATTTTCACTACACACAAAAAAAATCTTTTAGCTGATCTTGATATTGATTACACAATTGTAGAAGGCATGTATAATGCGTTTAACACAGATGATGTAGAAGGCTTGTGGCGTTTAAAAACAAAGAAAGATATTTTCGTGCTACCACGTAACAGAGCGTTGAGTTGGCATTTTTCAGATAATACTTTTCCTAATGGCCAGTGGTTATTAGAAACTATAAGCCGTAAAAAAGGACCAGTAACAATAGGTTGTGATGTTGAATGTTTTGGCCATCATAGAGGTGCTGATTCCTTTAAATTCTTGGAATATTTTCTTAAAAATGCTGAACATAGAAAAGTAAATCTCTTTCGAGCAGAAGAAGTAGTAAAACGTCATAAATCACATACAAAAGATTATACTACTGAAGAAATAACAACTTGGGCAAGGAATATCAATGTTTTCTTTCCTCACTCAAAAATCTTAGAAATGTGGTTCTCTAAGAATGATGCTGTTTCCACATATCATCGAATTGAATATCTTTACTTCAAACTCGAAAATATACTTCAAGCTCGAGGTTCAGAAAGCGCTAGTAAAGAATCAGAAATGATTCTTGATGAATTAGTTTCAATAAAGTTGAAAGAATTAGATGATATACGATGGATTATTTATAGAGAACTAACTGATGCTGCACTATATCATGAGGATTTCTCAAACGAAAATACATATCGAACAATGTTGGATCGGTGGGGTGTGAGAAAAGGTCGACTTTGGAAAGTCGAGGAAAAATTAGTAAATATTTTAAATAGGATTTAACTTACTTTTTTTTCCAAATTTCCGGATAATATTTGGGACAGATGCAGTATTCATCATTTTGTGGTGGTTCAACTGTCAATAAGTTAAGTGTTTGTAGAAATTCATCTATTTTTTTTGCAGCAATAAATGTTGATTCATCAATTTGAAACATATCATCCATTTTTCCAGAGATTTCTAATGTTATATTTTTTAAAATTTTATTTACATTAAGATAACCTACTACATCTAGCAACTTAATCCAACCTGCAGAATTATTTTCATTTAAATCTTGATATTTAGCTTCTGGGATTATTCCTTTAAATGCTTCAAAATTTAATTGCTCTAAAATACTAGTCAACTCCTTCTCAGAATTGAATTTTATTAATGCTTGATATCTTATAGGTTTAAAATCATCAGGATAAGGATGTGGTACACAAAGACGAAATATATGAAGGTTTGTTATCCACTTCAAAACTACCTCTTTTCCATAATTAAAATACAGTGATTCAAGAAACATTATTGGCACAACAATAAACGTTTATTGAATAATAACTAAGCTAGTAATTTATAAATTATATAGTCATTAATTTCTGAAAAAAAAAAAAATAAATAATTGAAGGCTAAATTTAACCTTCAATGTAGGGTTTTTTTAATCCTCCTTTCGTAAGAATTGAGCTAGTTTCAATAAATTATAAATTTCAGCAATTCTTTCTGGATTTCTTGGTCGCGACCATCTAGTAAAGAAAAATTCAAAGTAATCCTTAACTCCTGCTTTTTCTGCTTGCTCTTTTGTTATACCAAGATTATTTGACTCATCAGCATATTGCTCTATAATTGAATTTGCTTCATCTGAAGTTAATCGATGGTGTTTGTTATAATGAACAACTCCAGTTTTTAGTCGGCCCTTCTTTATTAAAGGTTCAGTTTTTGGATAACCAAGACATAATGCTATTAATGGAAAACAATATTCTTGTGGTAAATTAAAGAGCTCATAAATAGCTGGTATACTTTCTCTGATTATACTATTGGTAAATAATGAATCTATTCCAAGTGATTTAGCAGCTATTGCTGCTGTTTGAGCAGCTAATGTTGTATCAACGCTTCCAGTAATAAATTCTTGAATATTATTTGGTGCATAGCTATAATTTAAATGGTGTCCAGTATCTACTATGCGAGTATAGTCGACACAAAAAAGCAGTCCCTTATTAGCGCCATAAAACAGTTTTTGTAATATTTCAGGGTCATCTACAACAATTATTGAATAATTCTGTCTAGCGGATGCGTTAGCTGCTCTTATAGAGGCATCTAATATTTTGTCTAAATCTTCTTGTGATATTTCTTTATCAGAAAATTCTCTAATAGATCTAAGTTTATGAATTGTTTGTAATGTTTCGTTCATCATTTTACCTCATTGATTTAAATATTGACAATATTAGTTGTAAATGTTAGCTCCGAAATTCTCTCTCGAGACAAAACGATAAATTCAGCTTCGGGCTCTTGCCCTTTAAATTTACGATGAATTATTGTATATTTATCAGGAGAGAGTTCTTTCAGATAATCAATTAAACCTAGTAAATTCCTTTCAGTATCATTAATTCCTGGCACAAATTTAGTGTCAACAAAAAGTACCCCTTGAAATTGTTTTTTGAATCTTAACAACCCTTCAAGAGCACTCTTCAGCTTAACAGTGTCAAGTGGTCTACAAGCATTTTGAAATTCAATGTCATAAACGGCATTCAGGTTACAACCAATAATGTCACATTTAGAAAACTCATTGATTACATCATTACGACTTAATAATGAAGCATTAGTATAAGCCATTATTTTTGCATTTCTATATTTCCTTTTAATTAAATCAACCAATACACCAAATTTACTATATAGAGCAGGTTCACCACTACCAGTCAACATAATATATTTGACTTCAGGATTTCTTTCAAGAAAGATATCTATTTCAAAGAAAATTTCTTCTGGCTCAAAGAATTCTTTTCTCTCATTTAACCAAGTAGATGTACGTCCAACTATACAATATACACAATCAAAGTTGCAAGTTTTTTTTGGAGAGAAATCTACTTTTAGAACATTTTCAAAACCTAGTGCTGATATTGTTCCTTTAACAAATTTATATTTCAGTCCGTATCACCTAAGATTCTCATTTTCATTCTATGCCATTATACCAATTGGTTAAAATAACATTCCAACTCTTTGGTAGTTTATCTTCAAAAAATTTGGGGAGATCAGGATGGGTCATAACTTCCTCAATGGGTAAATTTTGACTTTTGAATTTTTTAAGTGCAGTTAACATATTCTCAAGATAAGTTCTGGTTGTGGTAATGTATTCTTTACCAACTACAGGACCATGTCCAGGAATAACTTTAGAAATATTCATTGTTTCAAATTGTTTTAAAATGTCAATACATCTAATTGCTCCTGCTAGCATGCAAGGAGAATTATCAGCGTGTTCGCAATTAAAATTATCACCAGCAATTAAAATACTCTCTTTTTCATTATAGAGATAAGCTGAATCTTCACTATGCCCACCAATAATTTTGAAAATATATTGATTTTCACTATCACCAATTATAGCTGTTGATGGAATGCCTAGTGTTGGTAAATAGACATTTGCATTAATACTATTGACAGCAAAATCAGTATGCCATTCATCTTCTAGTTGAAAAGTTCCCTTAGCAGCTTCTCGTTTGATCCCTTCAATGAATTGAGTTCTAAATTCTTTAGTAAATTTACCTTGTTTTTTGGCTTCCATAAACTCATTAAATCCTAGCTCTGAGACAAGAATTGGAATGTCCTTAAAAGCTTCTATACCTAAATAATGATCCATGTGAGTGTGGGTTAAAATAACCATCAATGCTTTCTTATTGAATCTTTTTTCCATATCATCTCTAAATTTCTTGGTATCAGTAGCTATTCTACCTGAATCCACAAAGATTAGCCCTTCAGATTGGTTAATACAGATAACATTTCCCTCATTGAATGGTGTACCAATAGTTCTCATTAACACAATATTTTCATAAACATCAGAATACTCAATTTTCTTTGTCATCTTCCTCACCATTAGCTATAATTTAGAATAATTTCATAGAATGCTTGATTTATTACCACTTAGAATGTTTATAAAAATTTACATAATTTTCAGAATTATTTCTCAGAGTATTAAGAAGTTTTTTTAATAAAATTGAGAATTTTATTAATGTTCTTTAACTACAAAAGAGACAAAAAGAGGTTATCCGGTGTCAATTGAAGAAATAGAATCACAAATCAAGGATCAAATAAAGTGTATAACAATCAATGATCCTGAAATTAGATTACTATTTAGGAAATATGAACAACTATGCTTAGAGCTAGATGAGCCTAAAGATGCAAAGAAAATGTATCAAAAAGCCTGTGAGCTCATTATTACTGAAGAACATAACACTCATCGAATCAAACAAGTGATCCAATTAGCAATTAAGATTGTAAAGAACTGTAATGGCATTCGCTGAAAAAAAAAGATAAATCTCACAAAATGTTAGAAAATAACTAAAAAAATGCTCTGCGCAGCATTGATAATCAAGCTTGCAAATCTGTCCCTCCCAAGAGGGATGATGTTTGCGAATTTGCCATCCATCTACCGCAAGATGAGTTAAGGGACTACCACAAATAGTCCTTTAACTCAATCTCACTTATTATTCTAAAACCAAGAGTGTTATTTTGAATATTCATTATAAAAAATGAATTCTGACAAGGCTTTTCTAGGAGGTCTTGTACCCTCGCTTTTTAATTGACCCTCATTTAGATCTTTAGTACTATCAGATTTTTTACCAACAATTACTAAAGTAATAACTTTCATTTCTTCTGGAATGCCTAAAATTTCCTTTATTCTTTCTTCATTATATCCAGCTATAGGATGCATTACTAGTCCTAGTTCTGTTCCTCTAAGAATCATAAATGCTGTAGCCATTCCTGTATCAAATAGGTAATATTCCCTAGTTCCTCTGGCAACAACACAATCCAATTCTTTTTTACTAAAAACTGCAATTATCATTGAAGCTTTTCTTGCCCAAGCATTTCCTTCACTTAAAGTTACTTTTGTTTGATCTAATTTATTTTTATCATAAACAAAAACAAAATTCCATGGTTGATAATTAAAGCATGATGCTGATAGCTGAGCATTAGTTGCTAAGTCGACTATTATTTCCTTAGTTATTTCAATTTCTTCTAACGCTCTGTATGCTCTTCTTTTGCTAATAATCTCTTTAACAGAAATGGTTTATCCCTCACAATATTTCTAATACTAAGTTGTAATTATACAATAAAACTCTTATTCAGAAGTGAGATAACATATAGATAATTGATTATTTTTGGTGGAGTGGAATTTCATGAGAAAAAAAACTGTAATTATATTGAGTTTTATTATTATTGGAGTACTTTTATTAACTACTAATTTCTCACAAGGGAATTATGTGGGAACCCCTGGGAATATCTATCACTATGACTTTCTTACTTCCAGTGTTGATCTTAAGCTTGCAGGAACTACTTATTATGGTAATGGTTTTGCTCTTGGTGGACATCAGACAGCTCTCCCAGCTCTCTATGCTAATTTAGAAATGGTAACAGTTAGCACTAGCTATATCACTTCTACTCTAACAATTGGAGCCTATTATCAATCTATAAGTTCTGAATGGTATGCTGAAGATGAAGTGGATTTTGTATCAATGATTATCTCTCCCTTATCTAACTGTCAATATCTCTTATCCAATCCTTCATTAGTCCTCTATGGTTTTGGTTTACATTTTTATCCTTTTGTAGATACAACTGATGCTTTTACTTTATTTGATGAATTTATCGCAAAAACACAGTATCAATTAACAATGGTTACTCCACAGGTAGACTCAGCTGTTTTCAAATCAGAAGGGGGATTAAGTGGTGATTTATACACATTGGATACTTACTATTCTGGGAAAATAGACTCTACAGGTTCACCTTCATATGAGTTGTCTTTTAAAATACAATTTAAGTGTGTATATGAGCATTCAACTGGTGTTTTGAAAGGTATGCATTACAAAGTTCAAAATAAAGGAACATTTAATGGACAATCTGCAGATATAACTTGTGATTTTCTAGTCGAAGCTTATGGTTACGATTTACCTGATTTTGGTTTTGGTGGTTTAAATTTCAATATTACTACTGATTGGTGGATTATTGCTGCAGCTGGTGGTGGAGGTCTATTAATTATTATTATAATAATAATTGCTGTGACAATTAGTTCCAAGAAAAAGAAGTCATCTAAGAAAACTAAAAAGAAATCAAAAAAGAAAAGTAAAAAGTGAATTTTCTCTTTTCTTCCTTAATTTTTTTATTTCCTAAAGTTATTGTTCAATCAAAATTATTGATGTGTGTTTTATGACCGATGAATTATATTTGACAGAAAGCTATATGAGAGATTTTGAAGCTATAATTACTAAAATTGAAAATGATGGATTAGATGTTTATCTTGATAAAACTGCTTTTTATCCTGGTGGAGGTGGTCAACCAAATGATACTGGGGTAATTACCAACGATAATAGTAGCTATCAAGTTGTTAAGGTTGGTCGTGATGAAAAAAGGGATATTTATCATCGATTAGAAAAACCTCTTGAAGCAACAATAGGTTCCAAAATAACTGGTTCAATTAATTGGGAGAATAGGTATATTATTATGCGTTATCATACTGCTTTGCATATTCTCTGTGGTTTGATTTGGAAAGAATTCAATTCTAGTGTCACAGGAGGAAATATGTCTCTTGATCGTGCTAGAATGGATTTTGATTTAGAAGATTTCTCGAAAGAGAAGGTTGAATATATCCAAAAAAGGGTTAATGAGGAAATAGCTGCTGATCATTCTGTTATTGTTAAAATTCTCCCTCGAGAAGAGGCTTTTAAAATACCAGATTTAATTAGAACTAAAATTAACCTCCTGCCACCTCAAATCAAAGAAGTACGTACTGTTGAAATTGTCGGACTTGATTTACAGGCTGATGGGGGAACCCATGTCAAAAGTACAAAAGAAGTTGGTTTAGTAACAATTATTGAAACAATCAATAAAGGGAAAGAAAACAAGCGTATGGTTATCAAGGTCGAATAATGCTCTAGTTATTGTATCTTTTTCATCTCTTCTTTTTTCTAGATAGTGTTATTGGTATTACTAAGATGATCACACTGAAGATAAGACATAAAGCAATTAATGTATAACCAGTTTCATTTGTAGGAGTCGAACTTGGTGAATAAGGTGTAGTGGTGATTGGGCATGATGTTTCTGGAAATTCAGCTCCTGGAAATGTTGGGCAATAGTCATAAGTTATAAAATAATCACTATAACCAGCTATTAAATAAGGACCATCCCCTGACCAATCAGACCAATAGTTTCCTTGTTTGATAGAACAATTACACCAATAATTGTAATTGTTAGAGTCATAAGCTTGAGGGGAATTACCATTATCTATGAAAACGTTATGGTAAATGACATTTCTACCTGATCCATAAAGATAGGCTCCATATAGCCCATTTTCCAGGAAGGTATTATTATAAATAGTATTAGCATTGCTAGAATACAAATAAATCCCCCTTTCAGTACTATTTTGAAATAAATTGTCTGAAATATTGCACAAATATGTTTTATACATATATAGTCCTGAAAAACCAGTGGATAAAAACTCGTTATTTCTGATTTCACTATAGCTGCAATTAATTGAAAGTTCTAATCCATAAACATTATTCACAAAAGTATTTCCTATAATCTTTAAAAATGGTGTCAATTGAATCAAAATTGCTTTTGAATATTGAAAGACATTATTTATTATAGTTACATTCTTACATTGAGCTATTATAAAATCTGTTAACTTATTAATGTGTAAAATATCTTTAATTACAAAATTTTTACAGAAGATGAATTCTACTTGTCCATATTCAATAGAGTTGTCAAAAATAAAATTTTCTTGGTCTTTAATGTAAAGAATTGGTTTTCCATCTAGAAAGTTATTTACAATGCTGTAATGGTCATCATATATTTGAGGATAATAATAGCCATAATAATTATAATAGATCCTCATTCCTGTTCCATAAAAATCATTGTCCTTAATCTCTGTATACTCAGAATTGGTTGCATATAATCCATATGAACCGCTTGCTAAAAATGTGTTATTATAAATTTTTGAATATGGAGCATTTGATAAATAAAGAGCATAATTATTTGTTCCTTGACAAGTGTTATTAAAAATATAGGCTGTATTAGATTGGATCCTGTATAGAAATATACCATACCTATATCCTTTAAGAGAGCAATTAACAATCCTGAAATATTTAGTTGTGTATTGAATAGCAATTGCAGCTACTAATTCTGTATCAATATCTAGTTCAGAAATGAGAAACGGATTGATTACTGAACCATTGCCTGAAAAACCGTATGATATAAAATCGCTATCTTCATCAATATTAATTTCAGCTGATTCAATATATTTGATATCTGACTCTTGATTGATATATAATCCTTGTTCTCTTGAAATTGAAAATGTTAATGGAAATAACATTGAAAATAGGGTAATAGTGATTAAAGCAACCCCAATTACTCTCTTTATTTTTAAAATCATTTTATTTCAATATTAATATTAATTTATAATGAAATAAAAATTTCCTATTTTAGAAAAATAATCTATTCTATTACTGGTTCTTTACTTGCTTTCTCACTAGGTTCTGCAGTAAACAGCTCTTGATGTGGGAGTTGCTTATTTTTAGATTCAAAAGGTTCATCTTCAATTACATAATCATCTTCACGTATTTCACTTCTTCTCGAGTAAAACATACCAAGTATCATTACTATTGACAAGAATCCCGCACTAACTAATAATATATACTTTGGTAGGACATATTCAGCAATTATTGACACTAATCCCATACCTACTATTCTGGCAAAACCTTGGAATAATTGCTGGGTACCAAATACCCGTCCTTGTTTTTCATACGGTACTTGCTCTTGTATTAATGTAGGTGCGGTTACATTGATCGATGCTAATGCTATTCCGAAAGCAAATAGCAGTATACCTATTCCCCAAACATTTCGAATGATTGCAAATAAATACAGAAAAGCAGCAGCACCAATTAATGCGAAATTTAACAAATAGATTTTTCTCTTGATTCTACCTATAGCCATTAATGTTAATGACATGATTATTCCAGATATTCCCATAACACTTTGTAATACACCATACCATGTTTCATCTAATCCCATTTCACCTTGTACTATTACTATGAATAGGACATTAAATGCTGAGAATGCAAAAATCGTTGAAGCAAAAACGACTAACATATAAGATATTTTTGGAGCTTTTCTAATGGTTCTATAACCTATTCTTAAATCAATAAAAACACCTTTTATTTGATCTCGCACTGTATTTTCTTTTTCCCGTATCACTTCTGGTGGTTTTTTACCTATTAACAGGATTAAAATTATCATGCTTGATGAAAAAGCAAATGTACAAGCATCAAAGATAAAACTGCCAAGATAACTTCTTGCTGCTAAAACACCTGCTATTACATAACCTACAATTGTTGCTACTTGGAAAACAGTAGAGCCAATTGAATTAGCTACTAGCAAATTCTTCCTTTTTACAATTAGTCGTGTATAAGCATTCCTAGTTGGGAAAAAGATCGATGCCGCAGTAGAATTTAGAAATGTTAGTACAAATAATGGCCATAAAACATGAATATAACTGATGATATGCACTTGTTGTGGGAAGCCATGTTCAGAAATAACTATTGTATCAAACTCTCTTGTTAAAACATCTCTTAATAAATAAATTATAACATATCCAATAGATGCTAGCATACTTAAAACATTAGAAAATAACATAATTTTTCGTTGATCATATCTATCAACAAAAACTCCTGCAAAAGGAGTGAACAGAACATAAGGTAACCAAAATATCACAGATAATAATCCCATTAAACCTGGACTTTCAGTTAATTTGAAAATAAAGAATGATAGTGCTAACCATGAGACTGCCGCACCAATATTCTGAGTAAATTGAGCTGAAAATAATAACATAAAGGGAGCATTTCTTAGCACTTCTAAGACAGAAGGAGATTCAGTACCGGTTGTGGTAGTATCAAGTACTGTATCAATTCTTTCTTCATGTACGCCTGTCAAAATAAAAGCTCCGAATGTTTTTCGTTAAATGTAATTTAAACATTAAAAAATGTTTCAATAGGTATTCCTACTGAAACTCTTATCGAGTTAAAATCATATTTTAGCTATTTTATTTAGATCAAACTCTTCTACTTTACATTTTGAAATAGGAGCCTCATCTCTGAAATACTTCTCAACAACAACATATATTTCCCCTTTACCATCAAGATTGCATGATTTTATCAATCGTCCTGAATGGTGACCAAATGGTCCCGGGTATTGAACATCTCTAAAGGTTACTCGATAATATGTATGTATTAATGCCCAATTATCTAAATCTTCAGTTTTTTCCACCGATTTAGGTAAATCTTCAGCCAAGCCCAACCAATCATACCATGCATGGGCATCTTCAGGGTCACCTGAAGCTCTATCAGTGCTAGGATCCATGGTAGATCCTTTATAATTTACAAGTGCTTTTATCCCAAACCATTTTTCTAATGGATGTAACTCAATAGAACATGTTGGTGGGCCATCACTAGTAAAACTAGCCATTGGCATATCGGACCATTCATCTTCTACTTCATCTTCAAGTTTTTTCTTAAGATAAATCTCTAATTTACTAGTATCAATAACCATTGAATGTCAACACCATTTTAACTAAAGAAATTCTTTAGTTATCGATATATCTCTCAAATAATTATCATAAACAGAATTATATCTTTCTGCCCAAAGAGAAATTTCTACCGGTGTTTTCGGATAATTCATTGTTAGATTATTGATTTCTTCTAAATAATTTGGTAGTAAATTGAAACGTCTATTGGGTATCTCCTTCCAAATTTCGCTTAATTTCCTTGCTAACATCATTAGTTGTTCATATTCTCGAGCATAGAATATTTTACCTACTGGTAGATAATCATTTTCCATAGCATGCAATAATTCATTGTCAGGTATATTTTGTAATAGGATTCTATACAAATCAAGTATTGAGTAACGCAATCCATATCGCTCCATTATTTTCTGGTTAAAAACCCATAGATGCTCTTCTTTTGTCATTTCATTTGGGATTAACTTTGCTGCTATTTTACCAGCAATGTGACCAGAAGCTAATGATGGGCTTAAACCTCCTCCATGTAACGGATTAACAATAGCTCCAGCATCACCAATTAAAATGATATTATCTTTTACATGAGATGGTATTGGATGTCTTGTGGGAACAAATCCACCTCCAGCATCAATTGTTGTGTAATCATCAAATCTATTTTTCATATATTGATTGAAAATATCCCTTGGTTGTATTTCATCTATCCATGATTTTGGTATACCATTACCCAAATTCCATTGTCCGTTACCTCTGCTGAAAAACCAGATATAACCACCTCTTGTTTTCTCAAAACTAAATTCAAAAATAGTACTATCAATATATTTCTCTGGGGGATTTTTGATCTCAGCAATTTCTCGATAGCAGAAGTATTGTTCATCATCTCTGACTACAGCATATTTATCAAATATATCCAATCGTTCTCTGATTTTACTATTGATACCGGATCCGTCAATAATTAAAGGTGCTGTGATAGTAAAAGATTGTCCATTTGCTCCTTCTAATTGAGCTTTAACTTTGCCATCTTTTCTATCAAGGTTTTTAAAATATGTTTTATCAAATAAAGTAATTTTTTCATTTAAAGTATGGTTCAATAAGGCTTGACCAAACTTATGACGATTGATAATTGCTAGTTGCCCTTCAACTGGAAAGACATCTTCTTTTTTATTTTCAGGTGAAACAATGTATGCTTTCTTTATGGTATTTGTAATGATATCATTTTCTTTTATTGGAAATCCCATTTCTTGTAAAAATTCAAGATGTTTTGTTCCTATGCCATCACCACAAATTTTCTTACCAATATTCTTTTTCTCTTTGCGATCTATTAAGGCAATTTTATTTAATCCCTCTTTTGCTGCGGTATAAGCAGCTAAACATCCCGCTGTACCAGCACCGATAATAATAAGATCAAAAGTATCTTCCATTAATTTCACCAATAAATAAATCAATTAGTTATGAAGATGGTGAGCCTTTTTCAACATTAAAATCTTTGGTAATTTTACGTTTAATATCTAAATCAATTCATATAATATTTTTAAAATAATGAATGATAAAAATAAATAGTATTAATATGTAATATAAAGTAGGTTGGAAATTTATGAAAGCACTTGTGGTATATTATTCATTTGAAGGCGATACAAAACTTGTTGGTGATTTATTAGCTAAAGAACTTGGTGCGGATACATTAGAATTAAAGCTAGTCTTAGAACCTAAATCAAAGGATTATATGAAAAATTATTTGGGTGAAAAGCAAGTTCTAATGAAAACAGAACCAAAATTATTACCATATGATTATAAAATAGCTGATTATGATTTAATTATCATTGGAACGCCAATCTGGTCAGGTACTTTTGCCCCAGCACTAAGATCATTTTTCTCCCAAGAAATTATTGAAAATAAAAACTTAGCCTTTTTCTATTGTTTTACTGTTACAAGAGGCCGTATCTCGAGACATTTACGTAAAGCTTTGAAAGGCAATAATTTTCTAACTGAAATTGGTTTTAAAGATCCTGTAAAAGATGATATTGAAAAAGTAACAAGAAGGATAAAGAAATGGATTTCTAAATTACAAGCTTGTTATGACAAATTGCCTTGTGAAACTGATCCTATAGATTGATTCAAGGTATCATTATACCAATCTAAATAATTATAATACCATTAGTAACGCTTGTTATTCGGAGTATAATATTTATGACCATAAGCAGTGATCAAAAAAAATCAGAGAAGATTTTGGAAAAAAAGGATGAGATAAGTCAAGATGATTTACCTCTAACCTCAAAATATCGCCTTGATACTGCTGGTAAATTATTTGCTTTTGCTTCTTCACCAAAAATCCCTTGTGTATATCGCTTTTGGGCTACTATGCGGGAATTAGTAAATGTGGATGATTTACAACAAGCACTAGACAATATTATAACTCGTTTTCCCTATTATCAAGTGAAATTAACTCGAGGTTTTTTGTGGTACAAATGGAAAGCAACAGATGAAAAACCTCAAGTTATGAAAGAATTAGATTATCCATGTCAATATATACCAATAAGATCTGGCTATACTTTTCCATTTAGAATTATAGCTAATTTCAATCAAATAATTATTGAATTTAATCATAGCTTAACTGATGGTCATGGAGCATTAATTTTCTTAAAAGCTTTAGTTACTGAATATCTCGCTATACAAGGTTTTGTAATAGCGGACTATGATGATATTTTCCGACCACATCAGAAACCATCCCTTGATGAATTTGAATATGCATACAGAAAGCATTTTAAAATTGGTATCCCTAAAACTGAAAAAATCTATCGTGCTTTTCATTTGCCTTTTGAACGAGAAAAAATAGGAATATCCTATGTAACAAATGGCAAAATGGATGTTAATGATGTTATAAAACTCTCGAGAGAATGGAAAGTCTCGTTAACAGAATTTATTGCTGCAGTATATATTGATGCTTTACAAGATATCATGTTTGAATTTCCAGAAAAGCAATTAAGAAAACTAAAACGACCATTAAGAATAATGCTTCCATTAAATGCTCGCTATCTTATCCCATCAAATACCATGCGTAATTTTACTGCCTTTATCGCTCCAGGGGTTGACCCACGTCTTGGAGAATTTTCTTTTCAAGAAATAATTAATCAGGTACACCATCACAAGAATTTATACTATAACGAGAAATTCATCATTCAACAGATATCAAATTATGTTGGATTAGCTATAAATCCATTTATTCATGCATCACCTTACTTCTTGAAATTGTTGTTTATTAAACCACTTTACAGAAAGGCTGGTGAAGCACTATTTTCAGCCTTTTTAACAAACCTAGGCAAAGTAAAATTACCACTAGCTTTAAGCGAAGAAATTCTTGATATACAATTATTACCTATGAATCATCCTTATTTCAAATCAGGGATGGGATTGTTAACCTATTTTGATGATCTAAATATTAACTTTGTTCGTAATATAAAAGAGAATATTGTAGAGGAAAAATTCTTCAACAAATTACGAGAATTCGGTATCAATGTTGAAGTCAGAGACCTCTTCTAATTTATTATCTAATTGGTCATTTTGTTTCTTTTCTGATAATCCCTCTGGGTAATAGAACGGATCAAAAGCTGAGATATCAACTACTGTTTTTGGCATTTTATCTACTAGTTTGTTTGGTAATATTCTTTGTAGCACTTTCTTTCTAGAAACATAAAATACTTCATACATGTATGTTATGGTAAAAATCATGCAAGGCATTAATAGAAGGATAATATAACAAACATAACCAAGTAATTTAGCATCAAAATGACCGATAAAATCCCTAACGAAATCAATTATTGTTAATAGTGCTAAGGTGTAAGTTGATCCTGTATAAAAATTATTGAAAAAGACAGATGGCCCTTCAATATCTGGTATGGTTCTGCTACGATTTCTGCGCTTTTTCATAGCAATTATTCCTGTATCATCAAGAAGCCATAAAGGTGGTACTAGGAAAATCGTTAATGGCATAGCAATCACTGAAAATAGGAAGTATAGCATTATAGATATTGCAATGGTGTTTTCTTCTGGTATATTTATTGTTGGTATAAAGAACCAAGTAGCAAACCAATAACCCACAACAAAGCTAAATAAATAAGGAATATGAATTCTTGCAAGTATTTTTTTGAACTTAAAATAGTAATCCTCTGTTTCAACAACACTATATTGGTATCTGAAAAATTTCACTAGTTTATGAATAAAGATGTATAACTTTGAGATATAAGGAAATAATGGCATCATAATTAGAAATCCTAAGAACATGATAAACCAGAGTATTGTAATTTCAATTATAAAATTCCCTGGTAAAATATCAAATAAGCCAGATGATGAAACTAATGATGAAAAATGCATTATCACACCAAAAACAACAGTAACTATGAGAGAAGAAAATGAGAAAATTAACATAAGATAAAATGTTCTTCTTTTTGGTTGTAAATCTTTGAACTTAATTCTTTTTTTATCTGTTGTTTCTTTTATTGAGTTATTTTCAGTCATTATTATCAAAATTATTAAGCCACTATAATTTTTAAAGAATATTTTAGGAACATAATAGTAAAAAAATTAATTTTTAAGCTATCAAGAGCAGTTTTATTACAAAAAATTATAATGTGATAATGAAAATAAAAAACTAGAGCGCAATAATAGAGTGATCAATTTTGAGTAAGGTCGAATTTAAACAACTCTCACCAGCGGATTTCTTTTACCGCAATAGAGAATTAGCCGGATTTGATAGCCCAGTAAAAAGTCTCTATACTGCCTTTCGGGAGATAATAGAGAATTCATTTGATGGGGCTGAAATAGGCGGGATAAATCCTGATATCATTGTTTCTATAAAAAGAAAAACAGATGATGTGAGTACTATTTTCATCTCAGATAATGGCATAGGTATTCCAGGAAATA
>JAEORJ010000329.1 GCA_016840945.1 Candidatus Gerdarchaeota archaeon | reverse complement strand
TGATCCAGTAAAATATTTTACTAATTCTAAAGCCATTAATCTAATAGCTAGTTTCTTGCTTAAATCTTACTCAGGTACTGGAAAATTGCCTTCTCAAGACTCTATTGATACTTTTCTCCTTGAAAATGAAATCTCATCGGATTTACTAGAATTAAGCTTAGTGATTCTACGAAATCCTCTTACTCTTGATTTATCTGCAAAGAATTTGTTAGTTGAAGATCTCGCTTCTATTGATGATTACACAAAATCGATTATGAGTTCTCTTTATAATCAAGAGGTTTTCCCACAAATAAATATAAATACAAAAGACAATCGAAAGTCAACTGAAAAGCGTAAATTGAGTATTCCTGATCATATATTATATCATGCAATATTTATCGCAACAAATAGCTCACTTCTGCATACAAAAGTAGCAATTTCACTTCTGAATTATTGTAACGAGAATCTTAGTTCAATAGATTTCAAGGATTTTACTTTAAAGGAGTCTATCCACTTCAATTTCAATACAGATTCAATCAATGCTTTAAATCTTATTTGGAGCTTGAATTCAAGGGATTTACTTGATAAAGTTGCATTTTATCATCTTCCTGCTATATTAAATCTTGGTGTCTTTACTATGATACTATTACTACGTAAACTTGCATCTTCTTCTGTTAAAGATCTTCGAGAAGCAAGTAAATTAGAAGGTATAAAAATTCAAGATAAACACAGTGGTGTTGGATATTCAACCATAGAAGAAACAGGTTCAAGTATATTTCATATTTTCTGGAAGAACAAGAATAGTAATATTCTCAATTTAGCTGAATTTGTTGCAGAACATTCACCAACAAGCCTATCTGAAGTTTTCAACTCATTTGATAATTTTATTCATCAATTAATTTTAGAGGATATTGATGCGCTTGCTTTACAAGAAGAAATAATTTTGAATTATGATTCTAAAATTATTGAAAAATATTTGAATAAAAAGAAGAAAATATTCATTGATGAATCTAAATTATCTAATGCAATAGAGACTGTTTTTAATTCCACTAAAAGTTGAACAACCATTGTGAGATTATTACAAATCAATTGCTCAACTGGAAATTCCTTTGTTTTAGCTATTTCAATTGCCTATTTTGCTAATTTTCTAAATTATCTGATCATTCACTTATGAGAACTTTGTCTGTCCCACCTCATGAAATTCTCTCACTGAGTTTTTGAGATAAAAGTAGCTTGCGAGTTTAATCTAGTTATAAGATTTTATCACTTTATTCTTACAAAGAGTAATAAATTTACATTTTTTTAGTTTTATTTAAAAAAGAATGATGGTTTGATATGTTAATCAAACCATTGATAGGGATCTTGATCATTCATTTGTGGATATTGATATTCATTTTCAAATTCATCAAGTAAGCAATTTGAAGCATAATTAAAAGCGCCATTTTCTGTATATCCTAAATCTATAGCTGTAAAGAAATAATCTGTAAAATAACCTATCCCTTCAACTAGCATCCTTTGTGATAGATGATAATTATCTGTTGAGGTTATTACAAATCTATTCGCTCCAAAAAGATCACTAAACCCTCCTGAACTACAAGCCTCTACTATTATGAAAATGTGTTGAGATTCAAATTTTGATATTTCAATATTAAGTTCACTTGATAAAATGCTGTCATCTAAAGTAAATGAGGAATCATCTATATCTTCTTGATATGATCCATGCCCACAAAAGTAAAGAAATATAAAATCATTTTCATTTTCCATGTCATCAATTTCTGCTAACACATCTTTCCAATTGTCTGAAATCACTTCAAAATCCTTTTTAGTTACAGTATTAAATCCTTTATCCTGTAAAATTGCTGCATAGCTATCTATGTACTGTTCACTAGCATCTATGGAATTATAAAAGAAAAAAGCCATTCTATTTTCTATAGGCTCATTTTGAACATCTAAATAGAAATTAACTGTATATGTGCCTGGGGCTCTTCTGATTACACTTGCATTTTGATCTTCAGCTGAAGCTCGTACAGTTATATCTTGTCTTGCTGCTCTGGCAGTTACACTATAATACCCAGTCGAGCTAGTAAATTCAAAACTACCAATCACTCTTCCATATTGATCAATTAGTTCCACCCATGCTCCTTCTATAGGACTTCCTTCAAGATTTTTCACAAAACCTGAGACTCTTATGTATTCATCATAAATTGGTGGTTCAATATAAATCCCTGAACCATAAATTATCCCTGTTAATGGAAAAATAAAAATTATTAAAAACACTAATGATTCTATTTTTTTTGTTTTCATTTTTACCCTCTCAATTTATGTCTTTAATTATAGTAAAACGTTTATCAATAAATTCTTTATCATGCCAATTTTCCAGTTTTTTTACTAAAATGGGACTTAATCTATTTAACCTCATGGCATTCTCTGCTGAGTGTTTTTTTAAAAGTAGATGTGAATTTTATCTGTTTTTTCACTTATCATTTCTTAACAATTTTTGTTGGAATAAACTTCTAACACTAAATTAACTCATTGTTTTGTATATTTCCATAGTATTTGTCATCTTCGGAAATGATTTAAAATGAAAGGGATTACTGTATAATAAATCGGGGTATTTGTGCATGTCAATTAATGGGAAAAATTGGTCTGAAACTGTTAGCGTGAGTTTGGTTTATTTACAGGAAATACTTGACGAGTTACTTTTACTGCAAATGAATGAAGGTTGTTTACAGGATTTTTTCAGGCAAATGTACTTTGATATTTCTCGAAAAGATGAAACTGCGGAAACGAAAGCTTTACTTGATAAAATTGAGCAATTCAGGATTAAATACCGCGGTATTTTTCTTAGCACTCTTGAATTTCAAATAGCTCCGCTTCATGGTTATATCACAATTTTAAATAGAATTGTTGATGATCCAAGTGCTGAATCTAAAGAGCAATTAGAAACAGCGATTAATACGTTCATTCGATATGAATCATTCGTTTTACATGTTTATCAAGATGAATTTGAAGTTATCTCTGAGTATCTCAAGTTTAAAGAGAAACAGCTTCAAATATTCAAAGATGAGAAGCATAGATTGGCAACACTTATGTCTAAAACTAATTCCGATAGAAATAAACGCTTGAGAAGTGCTTTAGATAAACTACAAATATAAATTCAATACTATTTTCTCCTTAGGGTTTTGTTTACCAAACCTCATGAAATCTTTCTTTATTTGAATCTAATTTTTAAAGAATTCATCCTTGAATTATTGCAAAAAAACATAAAAGGCTAAAATTCTAATAATACTAATCCAGCTTGAAATTCTTGAAAGACTTAAATAGGCGATAAATCTTTTACTATTGTACAATTTAGAATTTCACCCTGGAGTTATTAATTTGAAAATTAGAAAAGACATTATAGTTTTAATGTTAATAATTGGGTTTGTAGTTCCGTTTTTTAGTTTAACAAAAATGCAAGAGAGTTCAGTACAGAACATAGCTGCAGCTCTTCCTATAGTGTTTGAGCAAAAATGGAACTATACAGTTACTGGGACATATATTAGCGGTACTCCCACATTATTTGACATATATGAAGATGGAACAAAAGAGATAGTTTTTGGCACTGGAAACCAAGGCGTTTATTGTATAGATCATGAAGGGAATTATAATTGGAGTTATTCAATCAATAGTCCGGTTAGAGGTTCTCCTACGATAGTAGATATTGATTTTGATGGCAAGCCGAATATTATTGTTGGGATAAGTGATAGAGTGCGATTCTTAGACTATGACGGTTCCTATATGAGATATACTAGCACTGGGTATGTTATGGATTCACCTACGGCAGTGGATTTTGAAGGGGATGGAGTGTGGGAATTCTTGACGCCAAGTTATTCTTTCTATGATGGAATCTATTGTATTAATAGCAATGGTCAGATTAGGTGGTCTTATACTGACATTTCCACACCGGGAACACCTGATAGAGTCTATAGGTCACCAACAGTTTGTGACCTTGATGGTGATGAAGTCCTAGAAGTCTTGTTCAGTTCATGGGATGGAAAAGTTTATTGTTTGAATGAAACCGGTGATTTTCAATGGAGCGCTTCTTTAGGAGAAGGGCAAATTTGGGGAAGCCCTATTGTTGCAGATGTAGATGGTGATACTTATATTGAAATTATTGCTGCATCAACTACCGGCGATGTCTATTGTCTTACTTACGATGGTGGAACATTGTGGCATACTAACGTAGCTCATCCAGTGTATACCTCACCAATAATAGGCGACTTAGATATAGATGGTCAATATGAAGTTTATATTGCTGATGATGGTGCGTCTGGAGTTAGCACTTCAGCTTTATATTCCTTTAATGGCATTGATGGCACGCTAAATTGGTTTTATAATGGCAGTGGAGGATTTTCACACGCACCAGCAATTGCTGATATAGATGGAGATGGTTTCGAAGAAATAGTAATGGTTACAAGTGGCGGAACCGATCCAGCATTAGTTAGTGTCGTTACTTCTGATGGAGCACTAAAAGCTAGCTTGGAATATACATTAGATGGTTGGGCAACAAGCTCGCCTGTAATAGCAGATATTGATAATGATAATTACATGGAGATTATTATCGGTGATGGTTCAGGCATAATTTATTGCCTTGGAGTAGAAAATGCCCCAGCTGGGACAGGGACACAATGGTATACCTTAGGAGGATCATTCTTTAGAAATGGCCATCCAGATAGAGATCAAGATTACTTAGATGAATTTACAGAAGCTACTCTTGGAATCGATGAAACAGATAATGATTGCGATTCGGACCAATTACTAGACGGAATAGAGCTATTTATTCATCATACTGATCCGTTGGATGAAGATACCGATGATGATACTGTTAATGACTATGATGAGGTATACTTTGGAACTGATCCTACAAAACCTGATAGTGACTATGATGGCTTATCAGATCGTTTTGAACTCGATTATGGTACTGACCCTTGGAATCCGGATACCGATGGTGATGAGCTTTTAGATGGCGAAGAATGGTATACATATGGCTCCAATCCACTCTTAAGCGATACAGATGGAGATGGGTTGGACGACTGGGAAGAAGTAAACCTCGGAGATGATGGCTATATTACCAGTGTAACTGATAATGATACGGACGATGACAGCCTTTTAGACGGTGAAGAAGTAACTCTCTATGGGACTAATCCTATTGACGCTGATACTGACGATGATACCATCCTTGATGGCGAAGAAGTTATTGCTGGTGATGATGGTTACATAACTAACGCTACAAATCCTGATACCGATGGCGATAGCTATGATGATAATGTTGAGATTGCTGAGGGTACTGATCCAACAGACCCAAATGATAATCCTGCAACAGAAACACCTACCCCAACACCTACGCCAACAAACACGACAACTCCAACAAACGAAGGAGCATTATTTGGAGGATTTATCACTCTCGGAATAGTATTAGTAACTGCGTTTAGTATTATAGCTTTAGCAAAGCAAAGAAAGAAATATTTTAAATGAAAGAATATCCTCTTTCATTTTTTCATTCTTTTTTTGTAATATTGTTTTTGAACTCTTCTTGCACTTCTCTCATCATTTCTGGTTTAGTAAAAAGATCTATAGCAGTCATTGCTAATCCTTTTGCTGCAGCGAACATAGCATTTTGTCCTTTCTTGGATATAGCTGCTTTAGTAAATTCTTTCGAGTGTCCAGGTATAGGATTTTCACTTATAGCCACATAAGGGTGTATTGTTGGTACAATCTGACTTACATTACCAATATCACTCGAACCAAAATTCGTTCCTTTTGGAATAGGTCGCAAAGGTTCATTAATTAATTTTAAATTCTCTAGAAATGCTTTCACCATAATTTTATTCATATTTCTTGATTGATAGGATGGTTCAATGCGTTCAAAATTCATCTCTGCTCCAGTACTAAACGCTGCCCCTTTTGCACAATTTTCTACTTTTTTGATAAGGGTCTCACAATAATCATTATCTAAAGCTCGAATATAGAAGCTCGCTGCAGCATAGTCAGGAACAATATTTGGTTTTATTCCTCCATCAGTTATTATTCCATGTATCCTAGCATCACTGGTTATATGCTGTCTTAATGCATTGATGCCATTAAATGTCTGAATGACAGCATCAAGAGCATTAATGCCATTTTCTGGATCAGAGGCAGCGTGAGCTGTTTGACCGTAAAATTCGATCTTTACTTCCGTCATCGCTAATCCTTTTACGCCTGTATCAGTATAAATTCCAGATGGATGGAACATCATTGCGGCATCCACATTTTTGAAAAGTCCAGCGTTGATCATTAATACCTTACCTCCACCACCTTCTTCTGCAGGTGTTCCAAGAAATAGTAATTTTCCAGCTAATTCTTTCTTCATTCTCCCTAATCCTAGTGCTGCACCGAGAGCTGCTGTAGCAATAAGATTATGCCCACATCCATGTCCCACTTCAGGTAATGCATCATATTCAGCCAATATGGCTATTGTTGGGCCGTCTTTTTGTTCTGGATGTTCAGCTCTAATCGCAGTTTCTAGGTTTGCTACTCCTAAATCTACTTTGAAATTCTCTTCAGTCAATTTTTCTGCTAGTAATTTTGAAGCTTTAAATTCTTTAAAATTTAATTCTGGATTACTGTGTATCTCTGTACTAACAGCAATTAATCTCTCACTTAATTCATCAATTATTGCACAAACTTTTTCCTTTAGCATTTCAATCAAAAAATAATTTCTTTATAGAGGATAAAGATTTTTTCTTGAGAATTTATGAATTATTCCAAATTGTGTTTGGTTCTCTTTCTTTTATTGATTTTCTATCTGTACCAAATAGTGCTATTTTACTATTACAATTAATTTTATTGTGTAAGGGTATTTTGTTTTACTGCAGAATCATACTAAGAGTTAAAACAACATTGTAATGGTTAATAGTTAGTGGAGGCGCTGCTTTTGAATTCTAAGATAAAGTATGGTGTTTATATTGCTAATTTTGGGCCCAACTGGTCCGTGAACGATTTTGTGGAGCTTGCAAAGGAAGCAGAAAAAGCTGGTTGGGATGGGTTCTTTATATGGGATCATATCTATGCAAGAGATATGCCTGATGCAAATGTTATAGATCCATTTATTACTCTAGCTGCAATAGCAAGTCAAACAAAGAAGATTCAAATCGGTACCACTGTCACACCATTAGCTAGAAGACATCCCTGGAAAGTTGCTAGAGAAACAGCTACCTTGGATCAGTTGTCAAATGGGCGATTCATCTTGGGAGTAGGTTTAGGTGGTGATCCAGTAAATGAATTTGCTGTTTTTGGGCAAGAAAGTAATGATAAACTTCGTGGGGAAATGTTGGATGAAAGTTTGGATATCCTTCAAGGTTTGTGGTCAGGTGAAAAATTTGCTTACAATGGCAAACACTATCAAATTAAAGAAACTCAATTCCTCCCAGCTACTGTTCAAAAGCCTACAATCCCAATTTGGGTAGGTGGCAATTGGCCAAATAAGAAGCCTTTTAGACGAGCAGCAAAGTATCAGGGGGTATTCCCATTACTTGCCAACTCTTGGGATGGCCTAGATGCAAAGCACTATCCAGAGATTTTAACTTATATTAAGAAATATCAGCAACAGCCAGATAAACCATTTGATGTTGTTTTTATGACCAATTTCTCTTATTGGGAAGGTGAAAATAAATTTGGTGAGATGATTAGTGATTATTCATCCGTTGGTGTTAACTGGTTTGTCCACTGTTTTCATCCCTGGGAAGGAGATTTTGATACTTATAAGCAATTAGTTAAGAATCCACCAATGAAGTAATTTCTACTTCTTTCTATTTTATTGTGCGGATTTTTGATTAATTTCTTCTTTTCTAAAATTTTATTGTTGGCTATTTTTCCTTTTGACCAGATAAACTATCAGTAAAGCTATTGGGATTATTAATACACAAAAATAAACTATTCCTCCAATAAAAAATGCTGAAGAATAACTGGTATTCCTAATAATGGGCTCAAAAACAATCGGTGATAAAGCTTCACCAATGTACCACATTGCATTATACCCGCTTATGATCCTACCTCGATTCTTACTAGTAGTACTGTTACTAATATACAGATTGAAGTTTGGCAAAATCAATCCCGTTCCAAGACCACCTATCACAGCAGCAATTAAAATCATATTATATGATGAGTATACCCCTGCATAAGAAATTACAACAAATCCTATTCCTAGGAGACTAAATCCAATAATGAATATAACGAAGAAGTTTAACCATTTCTTAATAACTCGATAAAATGCTCCCATAATGGCTGTTGCTAACATTACCAAAGCTATTGCTATTCCTATTTTTAGATTTGATATTAATGGATCTATATCTTCTTTAATGTAAAATGAGATTTGCGTCGTCCCTACATAGAATATAAACATTGTAACAAAAATTAGAAAATAACTAATAGTGATAATCCATCTAGTACTAATCACTTCAGCGTTAGATGTAATATTATTAGGGTTATTATTAAGTAAATCAGGTTTTTCTGACAAAGCATCTTTTTCTTCTAATTCTTTTCTATCGGGTTCTGGTAAGAGAAAAATCGTTGTAGGAATTAGTATAATTGGGAAGAAGAAGATTAGAAAGGGATAGTTCCAATCAACATCAGAGAGTACTCCTCCAATTAAAGTGTAAATTACTGCTCCTATTGCACTAAACGCTACTTGTAAGCCTAAAACTTGGTTTCTCTTTGGACCGTGATAATAATCTGCAATAAGCGTTATAGTGGTGGTCATAATTCCTGCTGCAGCAATACCAATGAAAACTCTGCCTACAAGAATAACATATAAATTATGCACATAGAAACCTAAACTTCCAGCTATAATGTAAATGATTAGAGAGGTATTAAGAACAGGTTTTCTTCCAATTTTATCTGTTAGAAAACCAATAATCAATGCTGAAATTGCAAAAGCAAACGCTGGGAAAGCTAACGCCATTTTTGTTAGAAAATCTACATTTGGTATCGAACTGAACTCTTCAGCTATTGTTTTCAATCCAGGAGATATAGCTGATCCAACCATAACTGTTAATGAGCTCAAAAACAATAACGAAATCTCTTGCAAAAAATCCTGTATTGAGTTCTTTTTCTCCTGATTCAAAACTCTCCACCTTTATTCTATAAAGCTGATTTACTAAATAAAGAACTCATTATTTATTAAATTACTGAATTATTTCCAAGATGTTACTATTTTAAAAACATTTAACATTCAAATCAGCTTGCCAATCTAAGATGGATTGTTTTCCTAGCAACCTTAGTAATTATTCTTATGAATAATCTATCCAAACTAAATTTCATAAACTCACTTTTCTTATTCTAAAAATACATTCTTGGTTGGTTATTGCGAAAGTAAATTTAAATATAAAAAAAATGACTTTAATTGTAAGCAAATATGATCCGGGGAAGACTCATGAATAGGAAAACAAAAATCATGCTTGCTATATTAATTCTTAGTATTAATATTAGCTTTTTAGCAGCAGGAATTGTAGAGCTTGATGGTAGATTAGTTGATGATAGATCATTAACATTTTATAATAATTCTAGTTCTGATAGTGATTTCAATAACGAAATCTTTTGCAATTCAAAACATATTGACTTCTATTTTCATTCGGGACTAACATTAAACAATCCAAGTCTTAGAGATAGCCTAGTACCATACCCTAATAATCATTCCACACCAGGTGAGTAGGGATATATTCTTTGATAAAGAATTAATCCTTATTTTTCCTTTTTTTAGTTTCATTCTCATCAAATACAACATACCAAGCTGATTTGACTAATACTGGATGAAGACGTAACCATACAGCATCAGGTAAAAATACGTGCAAGCTGCAAAACTCACAAGGAACGATCCTTTCTTTTCCATCCACTATAAGAGTGCCACCACATCTAGGGCAAGTCAATGCGACTCCATCTGCTATGTCTGATTTTGGCTCATCTTCTTTTGTCATTACTGCATTAACAAGAAATTTCCCTGCAGATATTTGTTTCTCAAGCCATGATGGAATTTCACTTATTCTATTTTTTTCATCACAATGTGAGCATTTTATGTAACCCTTTGTTTGAGATAATTTCTCCGGGAGATCCAGTTTTTTCTTACATTTAGAGCATACAGGTGGCATATGATAATACCTTAATCTAGTGTTAAATTCTCCAAAGATTGTGGAGTTCCTTCCATATCCTTCTGTTAATTCATCTAACATATCTTCGAGTATACTATCGATCATGTTTCCCCAAAATTCTTCTGATATTTCGACGTTTTCCTGACAAGAATTGCAATGAGCCATTGTTATTGGGCCATTCAGTATTATTGAACTATCACATCTTGGACAAACAATACTACACTCTATCGAACAAGATACCATTAATTTCACCAAATATCATTTAATTACTTCAAATCTATGAATTAAATATTCTGATTCACATTAAGAAGGAAAAAAAGAGATTTTTCACTCCTATTCTAAATGGTTAGTAAACATATCTCAAATTTTTCTTCTCAGCTATCTTCACCCAAGAAGGTACAGGTGGAACTAATTTGTTTTCTGAACTGACTTGCATGTCGATGAAGGTTGGCTCATTAAGATTAAAAGCTTCTTGTAATATTTTTGAAAGATCGTTTGGATCTCGAATTGTATAAGCTTGTATACCAAACCCTTCAGCTATTTTTTGATAATCAATTACTTGGAAATTTGTGGGAAAATCCGCGTATTTGGAACCATAAGAAGCTTCTAGTTCTCCTTTTATCCACCCATAACATCCATTATTGAACAAAATGATGTTTATATTTCCTCCAATCCTACTGATTGTTTCTAACTCACCTACAGCAAATCCATAGCTGCCATCACCTGTTAATGCTACAATACAACTAGTAGGTTGAGCAGAATAAGCTCCTACTGAAGCTGGGATGGCATACCCTAAAGCTCCCATAGCATAATTGAAGATCATTCTTCGTCCTGCATGTTTTATCTTAAAGAAAGCTGAAGGATAAATAGCACTTACTCCTGGATCCGCTACGATAATATAATCTTCTGGAATGGTTTGTGTAAGCTCTTTGATAAATCTCAAAGGATGAATAGGCTTCTCATCTGATTGCTTGAACTCTTCAAGGTATTCCGTATATTCCTTGGCATTTTTTAGAATTTGTTTAATACGAGGAAGTTCTTGAAATTTAACCTGAGAGATTTTTGTAGTTATTAAGTCAATCATTGCTTTTAATGTATTTTTAGCATCTCCTAATAGAATCACATCTGTTTGGTAGTTGTTACTGATCTCTGTTTCACTGATATCGCAATGAATTATTTTTGTTTCAGAGTTAGTTTCAGGTAAGGTCCATTTCAAAGTATTTGCAGAATCAGTATTACTCCCAATAAAGAAGATAACATCAGCTTCACTAACAATCTTATTTGAAAATCGTGTACCACCTCGCCCACCAATAACACCAATTGATAATGGATGATTCTCTGAAATGCTACCTTTTCCAGAAATAGTTGTTCCTACTGGAATCCCTAGTAATTCCGATAATTCAGTAACTTCATCACAAGCTTGTGAAAATAATACTCCTTGGCCACAAATAATAACTGGACGCTCAGATTTCTTTAATAAAGTAATAGCCTCTCTAATTCTTTCAAGTTCAGCTGTGGGACGGGCACTTGGATAATGATTGAATTCTTTTTGACTATATAGTTCTGAAGCTATTATTTTGTTATCTATTTCCTCTCTAAGAACATCCATAGGTAATCTAATATGTACTGGTCCGGGTTTGCCAGTAGTAGCTTGACGAAATGCTCTTCGAATTATGTGAGGAATTTCAGAACCTTTTGTAATGGTATATGATGCTTTAGTAATGCTACTAAATAATGCTGTTTGATCGAATGCTGTTAACATGTTCTTATATTCAGCGTTAAGTGGTACATCAGAAGTAAAAACTATCATAGGTACAGATGCTTTAAACGCTTCAACTATACCAGGAACAATATGTGTCGCACCTACACTTGGTGCTTCTATAATCCCCGGTTTAAAACTCACTCGAGCATAAGCATCAGCCATGTAAGCTGCACTCCTCTCATCTCGAGTCAAAATATGTTTAATTGATTTTGAATCCTTTTTCCAATCTTGCCATGCAACATACCAATCTAAAGTCGTTTCTCCTGGCAATCCAAAAACATGCTTTACATCATAGGCATTAAGCATTTCTAAAAGGATGTTTGCAGCTTTCATTTCTCTTCTCTCAAGAAGCTTCTATTTTCTTAAACTTATAAGCTTTTGTAGTCAATCCTAAGAATCCTTAATTCAATTTAGAATCAAAGTATTTGGTTTGTTAGCAACATTAATAATTTTTAATCATTAAAATAAATAATCATATTAGTTGATTGAAAATGTTCTATTGTACTCAATGCAAAAAAGAAGTCCTTCTATATTCATTATCTTATTCAAAAGATTCTGAAGAGGAGCTAAGTCAATTGCACCAATTAGCTGAATCCGAAGGGAAAATACTCCTCCTAAATCCTAATCCTATTGAGCCATATAAATGTCCCATATGTGGGAATAATCTTATTTTGAAATAATGATATAATTCTAAAGGTAATTCGGTTCTTAGATTCCTTTCTTTTCATGTTTTCTTTTTGAGGGTTTTTTTCTATTAGATTTAATGTAATTCAAATGAATTTGAGATTCCAGAATAAGGAGATATTCTCTTTAACCATCTTGACTTATAATCTCCTTTGTGGACAATTCTATATTCTCCTGGTGGTTCATCGTTAGGAATATTCCAATCAATAGTTATTATTGAATGAGCTATTCCTTTTCTCTTCCAATGATATTTTGTTTCAAAATCTAAATCCTTGTAAATTGATTCCCACTTGTCATTTCTTTTTCTTTGAACTTCAAGAAAAGTATCCATTATTTTAAGGCTATTTCGAGGACTTGCACCGATGAATTCTACAATTACTTTATCTCCTCGATTATAGAATTCATTCGGTTGTTTTATCACTTCCCCAAACTCCTTACCCATTGGATCATCATCAAAACGGATTCTTGAACGGAATTTCTTTAGTCTGCCTTCGTATTTTGGAAATGGGATTCCTTGTGGTACAAGTTTATTATCTCTTATTAATTCAGCGAGTTTTCGATATTCTTGTTGTATGGCTTCCAGTTGGTTTGGACCAAATAAGGTGCTTGCACCTTCGTAATGCTGTTGTGAATATTCTTCTCTAGTAGTAGTGTAATTTGAGAATGAGTTTGCATAGCATATTAAAAGGGAATGTTTAATGTTAGTTCCTTGAAATACCTTTAAAATAGTATTCTTTAAGCGAATTCCTGCCATGGAAGTCATTTCACCTGGGAAAGCTGCAATGGAAACTGACCCTAAATTAAAAATCTGAAATGGATAAATATGGGGATAGAACAACATTCCCCTATATTTTGCCCTTCCAACAGGCAATAAAATAGGTTTCTCACCTTGGGCTTTAACCCATTCGGGATCATCCATATCATGCCAAATAAAATCCAAAAGAAATGTTAGTGCTTTATTTCGAAAAGAATATTTCCTTGAGACTTCCCCGCCTAATAATTCATCTTTAGTTAGACCTTCAACAAATATTGGCACTGGTGAAGCATTATCCTCACTCGAAGCTCCTGAGAAACTTGCTCCAAGCGCACCATCACAAGTTTTTCTATCTGTTCCTTCAATTTCTACATTGGCAAGATCAACGTTTGTTTGCCCAAATCGTATATCTCCCGTTACCTCTTCAGCTTTGGAATTGATCATTTCAACAGTTTTTTGGACTAGTTTATCTCCTATTACTTTCATCCTTCTATAATCTTCATCTCCACCTGGTGGATGACCTTGTCCAACATTTGGGCTTACATCTGCACCATTAGCGTTTGGGAATGCAGCAATAAAATTGGGATTATAGCTATAAGGATCATTATCAAACATTCTTTCCAAAGTTCTTGAAGCATAACCTCTATTATCTGCTGATATTAGATCATTAGTTATTCCTACAGATGTTGAATGTAGCGCAAAAAAGGACATAGTTCCGAATAATTTTCCTGAGTCATCAACAAATTTCAGTACTGTAAATGATTTGTCAGTATCACCATATTTCTCTCGTTCCTCTTGTGGATTGCTCTCCCAAGCTTCTCGAGATCGTTGCCCTCCACAATCAAAAAGCTCACTTGAATTAATGAAAATTTTTCCTGGTTTTAGATTATCCCAAGCTCTACTAATTGCTTGAACATAGCCATTAACAATTGTTTCAAATGTTATTTTACTAAATCCTTTACTTATGATATTAAACGTTGGATAGTATGAATAACCAGCTGGCCCTGAATGAGTGTGAATTGCACTAATCAAAATATTATCAGCATTAAGTGCTCCTTTGTTTTTATTTGAAAGACGTTTTACTACTTCATTTTTTATGGCTTGAAAAACCATACAGATGTCAGCAACAGCAAAACAGAGATAATTATTTTTGAAATCCTTAATAACAAATGCTCTAATCCACTGTCTATCAGCTATTCCTTGTGTCTTTTGTTTAGCATCAGCATACCCCATCATAGTTTGCTCAGCTGCTGGACCTGTACAGTCATACATTCCTATACCTATATGATATGACATCCCACACACCAACTTGAAAAAGAAAATAGTATCTTGATTTACGATACGCAATCAAATACATCAATTTTTCTAATATCTAGAAATGAATTTCCTTTAACAATTTGCACTTTTTTTTCAGCTTTAATATGAAAAACAAAAAAAATTACAAAATAAGAATATAAATTAATTAGAATTTCATCCTTTAACTTCTTTTTCAAGAACAATAGCCCATTCTAAAAGGGTGTGTAGTTGCCAACCTTCTCGAGCATTATTATTTAATATTTCTTGTATTCTTTCTAAATAGCCTTTCCCAACTGCTGGTGGAAGTATTTTATACTCTTTCATTTAATCACCTTCTTTAACAATCATTAATTGATTACAATTAATTGATATAAGCATTCTATAAAGTTAATTGTGTAATAAATTCTGGTTTATTTTTCTAATTGAATAGATATGTTTGTTATTTTTAATTAAGAAATATTTTAAATGCTCATTCATAATTATATATTCATAGATTCAATGAAAAAGGAGGCTTAAATAATGAACACTAAAAATAGACGATGTTCTCTTATTTCTGTAATATTGATGTTAATCATAATAAGTTCCTTTGTACCTTCTGATAGATTTATTCCTGTTAAAACTATAGACCCATTTTTCACATTAGTAGCTAAAACAAATGATAGTGGGGCGAGACCGGACTATCTTAACTTCATGAAACAACAACTTGCACAAATCGGTATTAATGTTGATGTAATTATCCAAGATTGGGCTACCTTTGTTGGCGAGTTGATTGCTTTCAGAGATTTCGACCTTTGTTATGTTGCTTTAACAGGTGGAGGATTAGATCCTGATATGACCGGAATCTATAACGAAAACGGTTCCTTGAACCTGTTCGGTTATAATACTGATATGGATTATGATGTTACTTTGGGAACTGGTATCAACGAATGGTATATGAGAGAAGGCAATCTCATTATGCCCCCAGATTCAGAAGAACGTATACAACATTACTGGGAATGGGAACAATATTTAATGGATAAAATATGCCCAATGTTACCAGCGTTTGCTCCACAATCCTATGCTGCATATTGGAGTAATCTAATAGGATTTAATTTCAACGATAAAATTTTACAATCATGGGGTAAAATGTACTGGGATGGTTCACATACAGGGCAAACAAGTACTGATGAATTAGTCACCACTGATGCTGCTTGGTCTGATCTTAATCCATTGTTCCAAGCTGATGATCCTTCAAGCTCAATTAGTAATGCAGTTATGGATCCGTTAATTTGGTATGATGCTGATTTAAGCGTTTGGCCTCATTTAGCTGAAAGCTATACTATGATCAACGCTACTCATTTACGAATAACTTGTCGTCAAGGGATAAAATGGGATATTGATCCAGATGGAATATTTACTAATGAATATTTGGATATTCGAGATGTTTACTTTACTTTTTACATTTGGTCTCATGTCTCAAATGATCAACAAGAATTTCAATGGATTAAAGATATGGAAATCCTCGACCAATGGACGCTTGATATCTTCATTGATGGTGACCCATCAACTCAAGCAAATGATCCCTATGCACCATTCTTACCATCAATTTCATTGAGAATTCTCCCTGAACATTACTTGAACCAAACCCAATTACCAGATGGCGTTACTCCAGATATCAGTCATCCTTCCTGGAATAAATTCGCTACCAATTGCTTTGGTACTGGTCTCTTCGAGATTAGTGATTTTACAGAAGGTGTCGAAACTATCTTATCACTCAGAACTGATTGTTGGTGGTTAGATGAAACAATCACCAGCGATCCCGACCTTAACTGGGAAAATAGATTTGGATTTGATACCACATGGGATGCAAATGGTATGGATACGTGGAGAGTCAGAATTTTAACTGATTATCCAACAATTATGTTAGAATTTGAAGCTGGTTACGTTGACATTATGGGCCTAACATATGATGCGGATCAAATTAACGAATACCTGCTCGATCCTAATTTTAACATTCAATCTGGCACTCAATCAAGTTTGGGCTTTTTTGGTTATAATATGCGTGAGGTCAGGGATTATATTGGTGATTCCAGCCCTTGTGCTGATAATCCCACTATCACTAAAGGCTTAGCTATTCGCAAAGCAATTTCTTATGCAATAGATAGAGAAGAGATTAATGATGTAATTCACAGTGGTGATAATTTTATTAGTTATTGGC
>JAEORJ010000034.1 GCA_016840945.1 Candidatus Gerdarchaeota archaeon | reverse complement strand
CTGAACGAAATTCCACACCTTTTGTTTTACTAACATATTTCCAGGGCATATAATTTGTTGGAAACTCCAATTCGCAAGTTACTACATTATCCCTTTTTTGCCAATCTATACCATGCAATGGATAGTTTAATCCATGGGCAGTATTAATTACCATTGAGATGTTATTTGGAGATGTATCAAGTAACAATCCCGCACCTTGATAGAATTCTTCATTGATTTTTATGAAATAATCTTCAGCTTCTTTACCTAAAATTGGCAGATGAAAGTAATCAGTCATCTCTTGCATTGCTTTAACAACTGACATTGAATGAGGAACAAAAGCTGAGCTATTTAACCAAACTCGGTTTTTCAAATGCGGATATTCTTTATTACGGATTTCTTCTTGACCTTCGAACAATTTTTTGCTACTCCAAAGTAATTTTCAAATGATAATTTCTAAACAATTGAACGTTATAAATTAAAAAGTATTAGGTAATAAAATAAATTAATAATTAAAATGGAAAATGTTGAAATAAGTTTGAAAAGACAAATATAATAGATTAGCTTATCACATAGTTATCAACATATACTACTATAAAATTAAATAACGAATATTAAGGGGGTATTAAGAACGACAAATTATCTTGATGATGTTAAAAAACGCATCAGAGCAATTGAATTACTTCGTATGCTGAAGAAGTATAAATCATATGATGAGCTAAGTGGAATAATGGGTTACTCTAAGGTTGTTCTTAATAGATATATTCGCGGTCATGTTTTACCCGCTTCTGATAGAGCTGATGAAATTATTGAAATTGCTAAGAAAAATTTAGATGTTGTTAGATTAGTTAAGGATCAATTAGTTTTTTTCAAAGGCTATTTTGATACTACCATGTTGCTTGGCAACACTTCATTACTAAAATTAGTAGCTCAATATGTAGCAGATAATTTCAAAGATGCTGGTATAACAAAAATTTGTGCAGTAGCTCCTGAAGGATTGCCAATGGCTGTCCATTTAGCAACTGAATTGGATGTGGAAATCGCAATTGCAAAAAGGACTAGAGATCTTGGTGTAAGAGAATTTGTAAAGGTTCATTTTCCACAAGAATCTACTGGTGAATTATTGTCATTAAATTTACCAAAAGGATTACTTACATTAGATGATAGAGTATTGATTATAGAAGACAGCTGTCGAACAGGAACTACTTTACAGATGATGGTTGAATTAGTTAAGAAATCGATGGCAAAGATAGGTGGTATATTTGTACTTGCAGGTATGGGTGAGCGTTGGAAACCAATATTAAACAAATTGGCAGCTGAATTAGGCGAGAAAAATATCTTTATCTTTTGCGAATTGCCTTTAGAGCACGAATAAAATTGCGGAAGAGTTTCTTGAGTTGAAAGTGAAAATTAATGACTTCATTGAGGAATACCAATCAATTTGGTTTGATGAAAATAATATAATTAATGCTATTGATCAACGAAAATTACCTTTTGTATTTGAAGTATTTCAAGCAAAAACTCTTGATGAAGTTTGCTTTGCGATAAGGGATATGGTTGTAAGAGGTGCACCATTAATAGGTGTTACAGCTGCTTTTGGATTATTACAAGTAGTTAAGGCAAACGTTTTTTCTGATAATAATGAATTAATGAAAACTATTGCATCAGCAAGTTCTAAACTATGTGCTACAAGACCTACAGCTGTTGATCTTTTTAATGTTGTAAAACGCGTTCAAAATAAACTAGACAATCATTTGACAATCACTGAAAATATCTCTATTATTGAAAATGAAACTGAAGAGATAGTTTCAGAAGTGCTATTGGAATGCCAAAAAATAGGGGAAATCGGTAATGAAATTATTCCTAAAAAAGCAAATGTGATGACTATTTGTAATGCTGGTGCTTTAGCAACAGTTGATATAGGTACAGCTTTAGCACCGATAAGAAAAGCACATGAGCTAAAAAAAGAGATAACAGTATTTGTAAACGAAACAAGGCCAAGAATGCAGGGAGCTCGCTTAACAGCATGGGAATTATATAATGAGGGGATAAAACATTATATTATTTCAGATAATGTTGCAGGTTCTTTAATGCAACAAGGAAATATTGATCTTGTTATCGCAGGAGCTGATAGAATAGTTTTGAATGGTGATGTAGCAAATAAAATTGGCACTTATACCTTAAGTGTTCTATGTAAAGAACACAGAATACCATTTTATATAGCTGCCCCAAAAAGCACTTTTGATACTGAAACTTCAAGCGGAAAGGATATAATAATAGAAAAACGAGATCCTGCTGAAGTACAAAAAGCATTAAGCATTAATGATGAAAATGATAAAGAACCTAAGAAAAGAATAATTCATCATATTGCATCACCAAACATCAATCCTGCATTTGATATAACTCCAGCAAAAAACATAACTGGAATTATCACTCCAAACGGTATTCTAAAACCTCCTTTGAAAAAGGCAATTGAAAAATATATACAAGAGTAGTATTTGTCAAGTTACAAAGATTTTTTTACTATATGTGAATTAATTTTATTGTTGATTAAAATGGGTAAAAAAGTTAAACCTGGAATGTCTCCTGAAGAGATTGCTACATTGCATTATGAACTTCTAATGGAGAATAATAGAGAAGAATGGTTAAAGACCTTTAAGAAGCATCATAGAGAACAAGCTGATCGCTATGGTTCATCACCTGATCTCTATTGGCGTACAGGACGAAAATACGTTGATGAACTTGGTTATTCCTATAAATTCAAAAATCTCGATGAGAGATACAGCACAGAAGATCATAAAAAGATATTCTTCCATAGATTAAACAAAGATGGTGAACCTCAAGGCTCAGGACAAGTTCCCATACATATTATTAAAGACAAAGAAGACAATTATGAATGGCGTGTTGATGTAGCAAGCTGGTAGATTTTAAAAGTAATTTAGGGATTTATATCCCATTATTTTTTCTTTTTTTTTTAAATTTAATCGTATTTTAAACGATATTATTAAAAATGGTAATAGGAAAAGATTGATTTAAAAGCAGATATGTTTAAACAAAGTAACAGAACAAAAATAAGGCGATTATTATGGCATTAAATCCTCGAGATTTACAAAAAATGATGAAGAAAATGAAAATGCAAGATTTAAATGGTGTTGAAGAGGTTATCATTAGATTTGCTGATCATGAATTAGTTATTCCTAATGCTGAAGTTACTCGAATGATGATGGGGTCGGAAGTTTATCAAGTAACTGGCAACGCTAAAAAGCGAGATAGAAGCGATGTTGAAATTATAGAAGTAGAAATCTCAGATGAAGATATTCAATTGGTCGCATCTCAAGCTGGTGTCTCAGAAGAAGAAGCCGAGGATGCTCTTTTAGAAAGTGAAGGTGACATTGCTAAAGCCATAATGCTTTTGAAAACCAAATAGATCATTTATCGAGCTATTTTCCTAAGAGAATAGCTCTTCTATTTCTCGATGACCAAATTTCACCACCGGACATCTGAAGTGACAATCACCACATTTTGAACATTTTTCGATATCAATTGTTATTTGATTTGATAATTCATCTAAACTTAATGCGTTAGCATCACAATGGCTAAAACAAACTTCACAACCAGTACAATCTTCTGCTCGGAAAACTTCCAATACCAACATTTTAAGTGCTTCTTTGACTTTTTCAAGGACTGGTCCTTTTGCAGTCACAGCACCATCTGCTGATAATGCAATTGTAATAGTATTATCAATTGTTGCAGTTAGTATTCCCAAATCATCTTCGTAATCAATATCACTAAAGATATTCCAAAATTCGATTATTCTTGGTAAATTTATTGGATGGTTGAATGTACCCTCTAAAATAACATTGCCAGATTTGCATGTTGCAAATCCTTCTATCAAAGTAAATTTTAATTCCCAATCGCCTAATGTTTCTTCCTCTCTTTTTTCATAATCTATAGTAACATTTGTCTCAGCAGCTAAATCAAACATCTTTTTTGGTAATTTCTTCCATCGCCATAAACCCCATGTAATCCATTCTCGAGGTAAATCATTCTTCTTCTGCCATTTGAGTAGAAAATCTTCCCAATTAACCCACAAGTCCTTATGCCTTTCTTTTATTATTTCAAAAGTTCCTTGACTAGTAGCTGGACATAACCAACATCCTATTCGAGATAATCCCTTTTCATATAAAGGATTGCAGTGCAGCTTTTCTTTGAAGATATAAAGAAAAACATGAAGAGCAGTCCATTTTTGTATTGGTGCAAAATTAATCTGGTTTGGGATCCAAGGATTCTCCCAAATGGTTTTACTTTCTGACCGGGCGATGCTTTCGTAACCTCTTTGACCAATGATGCTTAATGTTTTTTTACCTATACATTGCTCTATCAAATCGTTTACTGGGCCAATTTTTAGCATTTTACAACAATATCTATAATCTTTTCCGGGAGGACCAAAATTACCAACACTATTCCAGAATTTGTCCTTGGTGACATCCATTTTACAGTATTTATCTCGCAAAACCATTTCGTCAATTAGTGTTTCAATATAATCTAGTGTCTCAGGAAATTCTAAACTAGTATTAACGAATAGCACTTTGAAATCTTGTTCTTTTATTTTGGTAGCTAAATTAAGACAAACTAACGAATCCTTTCCACCACTAAAAGAGACTGACAAAGGTAAGTCGCTATACTTTTCACGAATTCTATCAATAGTTTCGATAGCTTTTCTTTCATATTGCGTAATAACATCATTATTTGCTAAAACAGCATCATCCCATGAATCATGTGTAGTTTCATTAAGTGAATCACTTTTATTTGTATAATGCTTAAGACTATGTTTAGGTTTTAATACTACTCCTTTTTCAATTTGTGCTAAGTCGCAAGCATTTATTCTCATGTTACCACATGTTAGCACTTCACCTTCAGGAGATAAAGCAACAGCTGCTTCTCCTTTTCTCAATGTTGGATCAATATATTTTACACCAGGAGCTAAAACATTATAGCCATTAGCAATGTAATCCACAGCTCCTTTATCCACAATAAGGTATTTTTTCCGTTTCTGGTAATCTTTGAATATTCGTTTTGCACCTAATACTCGAGGTAAGAAATCCCATTTTTCTAAGGCTAACTGATAACGCATTACCCCAACAATTTCACCATCGATGATTAGCTCATCCATCCAATCATCATAACTAACTTCATTCAAAACAATTAATCTATTATTTGTCAAACCTAATGCTTCAGCACTACCAAGACCGTATTGTTCATCGATGATTGCAGTCATTCGTTGAATATCATCCTTAAATGCTGGACGAATATCACCAGGTGGAGCAATATTTACAACTCTTGTTTTATTTTTACATAGGTTACATTCCTTTTTATCAAGAATAGGCAGATTGCAATTATCACACCAATTTAATTTTAAAGCTCCTAAAAATGGCGCTGTTCTGGTCTTCTTATTCATAATAGATTCTATCCAACTAGCTACAGATTATAAACTAATTATTATAGCTTTAATTAATTTTGAAAATAAGAAATACAAGAACCATCCTTACATTATAGATTTGGTGGGAGCGATTCTTGTGATTTATCAGCAGAGATATCTACACCGATAGCTCGTTTGATTAGATCTTTTAGAGGATCAGTACCTAAAGTGGCACCTTTTCGTTCCATTGTTTGTATTTCAACAATAATTGGAAATACTTTATTGTTAGCTCTAATATCATCTATGAGTTTGTGGTGTAATCTAGCTATATCATCATCAATTAGAATAATGCCAATTTCTGAATCTTGAGATAGATGAAGTAGTAAGTCAGCTGCTTCTTCAGGATCCTTGACAATGTGGCACTCCTTTAATCCTCCCAAACGCAAACCCATAGCAATTTCTGAATTGGTTAAGCTTACAATTTTCAAACTACTCATTCCTTTAAATCATTAAATGCGATTATTCTACGGTGGTAATTGAATCAACAATAATTTTAACAGCATCTTTTTGTTTCTTACTACTTTTAGCTTCCGTTTCCTGTAATTGTGATTCAATTTCTGTTACTGATTTCTTTTGTTCTTTTTCAACATTCTTGTGAGAATTCTTCTCTAATTCAGTTAATTCTTTTTTAGCATCTTCTTTAGCTTGAGTCATTAATGCGATGGAATCCTTTTGGGCGTTCCTTATCGAATCTTGCGCTTTTTGTTTTGCATCTTGGATAATTTTCTCGGCTTTTTTCTCAGCTTTCCTGATTTCATCAATACTCAT
>JAEORJ010000328.1 GCA_016840945.1 Candidatus Gerdarchaeota archaeon | reverse complement strand
GGTCAACCCTTTTCCAAGGATCATAATTGATACGATGGTTATTATCCATAGTAGTTGTTTAGTCTTCATTTGCAAATTTTACACCTCTATTATTGAGAGTACGATTGTCTTTTATCGTCTTTTACTAATAGAATCTTAATAGCAGTTTTTGCATTAAATTAGGATTAAAAAGTTTTTCTTCAAGTTTTTTTACTAATCTAACGCTCAAAGTCTATTTTGATTGTTTTTGTCAACAAACAATAAATTTTAAACATCATTAATTAATTATTTATTAGTTTGCGAATATTAAATATCATATTTTGCGAAAAGATATTTAATTTATTAGACAGATTCAAGTTATAGTGTGTGTTAACTATGTTATCCCGAGTAGAACAAATTCACAATATCCTTACAAAACTTAAAGCTGGTCACGACGGCGTAGAAGGCTGTTTACTAGTTACCGCTCAAGGTTTACCTATTGATTCCGCTACAGATGGAAGTGCTGACGAGGATCTCATCTCAGCTATGACTGCCTCAATATCATCAGTTTCAGAAAGAGTGACCAAAGAGCTTGGAAAGGGCCTTATTAATAATATCACAATCCTCGGAGAAAATGGTTATATCATTTTATTGGATGTTGCTGCACGAGCAGTATTAACAGTTTTAGCAAGAACAGATGCTAATTTAGGATTAATATTATTATTAGCGAAAAAATCCTGTAGTCAATTAGCTGAATTAATTTAGCATTCCGTTATAATCCAATTCCATCTAGATCATCATCTGATGGAGTTAATTTTACTAATCTTTTAAAGAGCTCAAGGAACTCTACACCTGATGGTGTGATTCGATAAATTGTTAATCCATCATCTTCATCTTCAAATATTAGATTACGTGCTTGTAGAAATTTAAGGATAGGTTTTGCTCTATCAACTGGGAGATTTGCCGCCCGAGAAATTCTTGTTAATGGTAAATCTGATTGATAATAGATTATACTTAAAATCTCATTAAAGATTTCATACTTTGAACGTCGACCACTACTATATCTGGGCATTTACTAAAAACTTCCAAGGTGTTTATGTTAATTACTGTATTACTTACATTGATATAGATAAACATTTTTTATTTTAATGTTTGGAATAATAAGCTTAGTTTTAGCGGGTAATCTCATGAAATACTTCGTATACATGGTTGTTTGTTCAGATGGTACATTATATACAGGTTATACTACAAATTTATCTGAACGTATCAAACAACATAACTCTAACAGTCAAGGTGCAAAATATACTAGAACAAGACAACCAGTTAAGTTGGCTTATTATGAAATTAAAAATAATCAAAGAAATGCTATGCGAAGAGAACGAGAGATTAAACGATTAACAAGAAGCGAGAAACTTAAACTAATTGAAGATTTTAGGAATAACTTGTGAAAATTAGTCTTGTATAATTCGATATAAATCAACTTGAGTTATATGACGTTTCTTTGTATGAAAATCATATTGATGTTTAATCTCAAAATCCATAGTAATGATTTTGTCAATTATGGCGCTTCTCTGGGTACAAAATTTCTTGAAGAACGTTCTAGTTCCTTCATTTGAAGTAGTTATAAAATAAATGGATTTGGCTAATTGTATAGCTATTTCAACAAATGTTCTATCTCGAGAGAGGCTCTCCTTTCGCATACCAAAAGGAGGGTTCATGATTATTGTATCAATTGATTTAAAAGTACAATCTTTAACATCTATGCATATCCATTCACATAATTCTTGTAGAGAAAAATTATAACAATTTTCTTGTGCTAATAAAAGGGACTCATAATCTATATCAATACCAAATACCTCCCGTGCTCCTAGATAAGCTGCACCAATAGCTAATATCCCTGAACCACAACCTAAATCAAGAATTGTTTTTTGGTAAATATCGTCATTTTCAACTCCTGCTAACCATAAGGTATTAGCGGCTACTCGAGATGTGGTTGGATATTGTTCATATTTTATTTTCGGTTTTGTGGTGACTTCAACTTGTTGTAAAAACATCTCTAGGTCTTTACGTTTGATTAACAATATTTACCACCATGCAATAATTATCTCGAGTAATAAATAAAAGAAATTCTTATGGGACACTAAATCCCACAAGTATTATTGTCTTTTAAATGAAATCCTTATAACCTGTTCTGAAGTTTGAACCAGCAAAAATTCCTTTTGAGCCAAGTTCTTCATAAATTCTAAGGAGTTGGTTGTATTTTGCAGTGCGTTCCCCTCTAGCAATCGCACCTGTTTTAATTTGCCCATTACATAAACCTACAGCAAGATCAGCAATACTAGCATCCTCGGTTTCTCCGCTACGATGGGAGACAACAACAGAGTAATCGTTTTCCCAGCACATTTTTGCAGCTGCAATGGATTCAGTTATTGAACCAATTTGATTGATTTTTAAAAGAAGAGCATTAATAGATTGATTATCTATTGCTAATTGTAAACGATCAGTATTGGTAACTGTCAAATCATCACCCACGATTTGAACCTTATCAGCAACTTTCTTACGAAGCTCAGCAAATCCAACAAATGATTCCTCATTGAATGGGTCTTCAATACTAACAATAGGATAGGCTTTAGTTAACTCAAACCAATAATCAACTAATTCGCTTTCAGAAATGGTTTTACCATCAATATGATAATTACTGTCTTTGTAAAACTCAGATGCTGCAGGATCAAGAGCAAAACAAATTTCATCTTTGATTTTATAATTAGCTTTCTCGGTTGCTTCTACAAGTAAATCTAAGGCTTCAGTCGTCGTGTCAACTGGTGAACCAAATCCACCTTCATCACCGACATTAGTAGCTGAGGGGCCGTATTTTTCTTTTAGGATGTTTTTTAATACAGTATATATCTCAGAAATCGCTCGCAAAGCCTCCTTGAAATCTTTAAGTCCTATAGGCATTAACATAAATTCTTGGGGAGCAAGTTTTCCACCAGCATGTTTTCCGCCATTAATTACATTAGCCATCGGGACGGGTAACTGATATTTAGAGCTAATTTTTCCATAAGATAATTGGTAAAATTTCTGATAAAGGGGGATACCTTCTACTTTTGCAGCTAATTTTGAGCTAGCTAAGGATACACCTAAAATAGCGTTTGCCCCTAAATTTAACTTACGTTTTGTTCCGTCTATTTCAAACATGATTTTATCAATAGCATTAACATCCCTTACATCAAGCCCTTTTATTTTGGTGAAAATCTTTTCTTGAATATTTGAAACAGCTGTTAGAACACCTTTCCCAAAGAAACGGGATTTATCACCATCACGTAATTCAAGAGCTTCGTGCTTTCCTGTACTTGCACCACTTGGGATGATCGCGCGAGCTTTTTGCCCTACTTTAGTGTGCATTTCAACCTCTACCGTTGGATTTCCTCTCGAGTCAAAAACTTCCCTCGAGAGAATTTTAGCAATACTAAATCTATCATCAACTGTCATATTTTATACACCTAGATTTACAATTATCAATTAGAATTTTGAAATTTGCCCTACATTAAATCTTTGCTTAGATAAAATTTTCTTAAGTTATCTCTAAAAATAGGTATTAAAACAAAAATCAAAAAATAAAAAATTGGTGCGGAGGGCGCGATTTGAACACACGAACCCCTGCGGGAGAGGATCTCTTATACTGGCCCTATGGAGTGCCTGACCGACACGGTCAGGGATCTTAAGTCCTCCGCCGTTGACCAGGCTGGGCTACCTCCGCAAGTTAGCTAGTTCAACGACAATTACAAAATGTGAGCTGTTTTGTTTTAAAGTTTTGTGTTTTGTTGCTATATTAATAATTAATGGATTATACTATTCAAATTACTCGTTATAGAAAGGTGTGATAACTATACTAATTTAAAGAAATTAATAAATCATAAAAAAAACATTAATAGAATTAGAGAAAGAATCTAAAAGTCGAAATTAGTTTTTCGAAGACAGCATTTTTGTTGCTGCTGAGATAGCCAAGCTCGGTCCACGGCGGTGGTCTCGAATATCGGTTTAAACCACTCGAGTCAACCTCTGTGCGTCAGCACACGGGGGTTCGAATCCCCCTCTCAGCACCATTTAATCTTGAGGCAGTTTTTATTGTTAAAATGTTAAATCTTGCCACCACTAGGGGTGGAGAAGTATTGCAAGCGGAAGTTTTCCGAACTTTGTTCCACTTGTTCTTTTTTTTTGGATTAATTAAAAAAACTTAATCGGGTTTATCGAGATAACTCGATTTCTACATGAATGTCTTCTGGCATTTTTACTCTCATAATTTGTTTGAGAGTTCTTTCCTCAGCATCAATATCAATGAGTCGTTTGTGAATTCTCATTTCATAATGCTCAAAAGTTTGTGTACCATTTCCACAAGGGCTTTTTCTTACTGGTACAGTAATAACTCTTGTTGGTAGAGGAATTGGGCCTGACATTCTGACACCTGTACGTTCAGCTATTTTACCTACTTGATTACATATTTTCTCTAAGGTGTCGGTATTTTGACCGCTAAGTCTTATTCTTGCACGTTGTGCGGACATCATTTTCTACCTTTAATGTTTCATTAACTTCCTTTGGTTCTTCATACTTTTAAAAAACTTTGCATTATATTAATACTATTAAGTGAAAAGCTTCTTTTTTAATGTTAAAACTTTTTAAAGCATAATATATATGTAACTCTATGAGCGAAAAAGTTAAACTTCCACTATGGCTTCGAATTTTCTATTTGATCTTTGGTGTAGGAATTATTGGATTATCTCTCATAGTATTCATTAATATCCCATTAGTTTTCGTAGATGAAATACTTATTTTAGGGATAGCTGTTGTTGCAATTAGCATCCCACGTTTACTTGCAGGGCTTTTCGACAAACGATTAACTAAATCACTTAAGGCATTTAATTTTCTTGTAGGGCTAATAATCATTCCCGCAGGTATTATTACTATTATATGGGCAAATACCTTATCTTATGAAATGATCATTGATATTCTAGCATTAGCTATTTTAATGGTAGGCATCCTAGGTATTTTGCAAGGTGTCGAAGACAAGTCAAAGGTTCGTGCCTATAGAGTAATAGTCAACATCATAGGGGTTATCCTAATAGGCCTTGCTGCAACTGTTTTAATCATGGATTATACCTTTACACCTTTAATACTAACTTCATTAATTAGCACCGGAATTATGATCATTGGTTTAAGAAGATTAATCGAAGGAATAGTGGATTACAGGATATTCAAACAACCAAAAACGAATTAATAATCAAGTAATCATTTAATAATGATTACCTTTTTTTCTTTATTTAATAAAATCATTTTTTATTTGAAAGATTTTAGTGATAACAAAATTAAAATACTGGTTGTTAACGACTTTTGCTCCACTAGCAGTTGAGGGTGAAATTACCTTATACTGACTGGTAAACCATTCCTTACCACTCCCGTGTGAGGAATAAAACAAATATTGTGAAGTTTAGTCTTGAAAATTCAAGACTTCTAACTTTGGCTTTGATAACAATCGAAGAAACAAATCGATTGGAGATATAAAAAATGGGTCATCGTAAACATAATGCCCCGCATCAAGGGTCCTTGTCCTTCCGACGTGTTCGTGCTAAATCACAGAAGGGCAAAATACGCTCCTGGCCCACTTGGGATGGAGCACCCAAATTATTAGGATTCGCAGGTTTCAAAGCCGGCATGACGCACTTGACTGTAATTGAAAATCGAAAGAACAGTCCCATGTACAATCAAGAACGTATTTTACCTGTGACTGTCATCGAATGCCCCCCTCTCAAAGTGATTGGTATTAGAGGATATTATTATACTCCTGAAGGATTGAAAATTGCTGCTGAAGCAATGATCAAAGATCTTCCTGAAGAACTTTCAAGGAAGATGCTTATTCCTAAAAAGTATAATGCCAAAGCACGCCTAAAAACCCTACAAGAGCGTCTAGGGTCAATTTATGAATTGAGAGTTATAGCCATAACGAATCCCCATCAAGCCAAACTTCCTCGAAAGAAGCCTGATATCCTCGAGATAAAAGTAGGATGTAAGGATATCAAGGAAGGGTTTGAATTTGCCCAATCTCTTATGAGTCAAACAGTCACTATTGACTCTGTTTTTGAACAAGGAGATTATGCTGACACTATTGCTGTCACAAAAGGCAAAGGTATACAAGGACCTGTAAAGCGGTTTGGAATTAAAATCTTGTCTCATAAGACAAGAGGTGTACGGCGAAAACCTGGTGCACTTGGACCTTGGCGTCCAGCCCGAACAATGTATACAGTAGCTCATCAAGGTCAACACGGCTATCATCAAAGAACTGAATACAATAAACTCATCTTGAAAATCGGTACTAAGGAGGAAAAAATAACTCCTGCAGGTGGTTTCAAGAAATATGGTATTGTCAATAACGATTTCTTATTGATGAAAGGTAGTGTTCAAGGCCCAGCTAAGCGACTGATTACATTAAGAAATCCCATACGTGGAAAAGCAAAAACTGCTGCTCCTGATATCGTTGAGATTTCATTAACAAGTAAAATGTAGGAGGATGCTAAGATATGAAAGCAAAAATTTATGGTGCAATTGGTTTAGCTAAGAAAGCGAGAGTTGATTTACCAGCTGTTTTTGATACCCCGTATCGCCCGGATGTCATTAAACGAGCAGTGTTAGCTGTTCAAAGTACTAGAAGAAATCCCAAGTCAACCAAATATCAAGCTGGTTGGACTGTGGCTACTAGTTGGGGTCCAGGCAGAGGTATGGCAAGAACTCCCAGAAGTCATGGTAGACGAACTCATTCTGCACAAAGAGGTGCTCTAGTCAACTATACTGTTGGTGGTAGGGTAGCACATCCTCCCAGAACAGAGAAGAAAATAGTTGAAAATATAAACAAGAAAGAACGTCGATTAGCTATACGTAGTGCTATAGCTGCAACAGCTAATAGAGATCTTGTTTTAAATAGAGGCCACAAAGCAGATAATTTTGATTTATTGCCATTAGTCTTTGAAGATGATATACACGATAAAATAGCAAAAACAAAAGATGCTATTGAATTGCTTACGAAAATTGGTTTAGTGAATGATATCGAACGTGTGAAGGAAGGCAAGAAAATTAGAGCTGGACAAGGTAAAGGTCGTGGTAGGAAATATCGTACCCCAGTAGGGCCATTATTTGTCATTGATCGACAATCTAATTTCTGCAAAGCTATTCGCAATCTTCCAGGAGTCGATATAGTACACGTGAAGTATCTCAATGCTGAAATGCTCGCGCCTGGTACTCATGCAGGTAGATTAACCATTTGGATGGAAAAAACTCTTGATATGATTAATGAAATCTATCCTGTGGATAACAAAACTAATATGAGTGCTAAGAAAATTTCCGCTACACAATAGGAGCTGATAACATATGACAACACACAAAGATCTATACAAAATTATTATTTCACCTTTCAGTAGCGAAAGAATTTTCGAGCTAATTGAGAGTCAAAATAAAATAGCCTTTGTAGTAGATTTGAAAGCTAACAAACCAACCATTAAACGTGCTATTGAGGAACTCTATAATGTAAAAGTAGTGAAAATAAACACTATGATTACCCCTAATGGTATAAAGAAGGCTATTGTAAAATTGGACCCAACAAACAGTGCTGTTGAACTTGCAACTGCACTAGGATTAATGTAAGGTGATGTAAATGGGAAAACGAATATTAGTACAAAGACGTGGACGTGGAACCTCACAATTTAGAGCTAGTTCTCATAAACGAAAGGGACCAGTCCGATATCCACAATTGACAGCAGACGATTACAAAAAGGCAGTTATAGAATTAACTGTAGTTGATCTCTTACATGATCCTGGCCGAGGTGCTCCTATCATTAAGGTAAAAGATGACTTTGGTACTAGCCATTTACTCTTAGCCCCTGAAGGAATACAAGTAGGCCAATCAATCTACATAGGTCCAAATGCTCCAATTCAGATTGGGACAATTAAACCGTTAAAAAATATCCCTGATGGAACCTATATTCACAATATAGAATTACGTCCAGGTGATGGAGGAGCAATGGTTCGTTCATCAGGCGCATTTTCAACAATCATTTCTCATACAAGAAAGAAAGTAATTTGTCAAATGCCCAGTGGTGAATTAAAACAATTCAACCCACGCTCACGAGCAACAGTTGGTATTGTAGCTGGTGGTGGAAGAATTGAGAAACCATTCCTAAAAGCTGGTGCGAAACATCATAAACTACGAGCAAAGGGGCAAATTTATCCTCGAGTTCGTGGAACAACTATGAATGCTGCAAGCCACCCTCACGGTGGTGGAAGCGGTACCCGCACTGTTTCAAGAAATGCTCCACCTGGAGCTAAAGTTGGTTTAATTGCAGCTCGACAATCAGGTCGTAAGCGAGGAAGAAAGTAACTTATTTTCTTTCTTCACTCTTTTTTCTTTTATTTTTATACGATTTAAAATGATTTTTTCATATGGATTATAATTTTCCCCAGAAGTTAGTTGCAACAGCTTTATTGATCGAAGATGACTCACCGAATTTTGCTGCTTTGATTTGTTGTTTTATTTGGGCTCGTTTCTGTTTAACAAACAAATTAAACTCTATTTTTGTAACTTTAAACCATATTGATTCAACATCAACCTTTAAAACATTAGCCTTTTTAAAAACCACCTCAATTGGTGAGCTAAAAATACCAGTTGAAGATACAGTTATTTCTTTTATAGTGCTTTTTTCACGTATTATTCGACCAATTTTTTTCCCATCTTTGTCTCGTGCAAAAACTTGTTTTATTTCACCATTTGACATTTTAATAACTCCTAAATTGATTAAAAGCAATCATATATTATAAGATAAGATTAGTAATAATTAGACTTTTTCTCTCAACAGATATTTATTAAATTCTACTCCAGGAAAAATAAATAGCGCTAACTTTTTCAAAATCTGATGCTTCTGCAAATTTTGTCGCTTTAATTTGTTCTTTTAACTGAATTCTTTTTTGCTTAACAAATAAATTAAATTCATTCTTACTTACTGCAAACCATATTGATTTAGAATCATATTTAATAATATCATTTTTTGTAAAAGTAATATCAATAGATAATCCAAGTAAACTACTTTTTAAAACATGAATCTCATCAAAAGTACTCTTCGCTCTAATTAATCTACCAATTTTTTTCCC
>JAEORJ010000327.1 GCA_016840945.1 Candidatus Gerdarchaeota archaeon | reverse complement strand
TGGATCAATAGAAAAAATATCTAAAAATCGAGTAATACTAAAGAATTCATCACGAGTATTCTATCCATCAGAGATACTTCCTATGGATTGCCTTCGAGTAAGAGAAATGAATGGAAGACATCTAGGAACATGTCTTGGAATATCATTATCTGAAAATCCAGTTATTTTAGTGAGTGAGAAATTATCTCGAGAAATAGTGATATTGTTTACTAATGCTACTGTTGAAAAAGAAGTTATGAATGATATTTCACAATCTGTTATGGGGACAATAGGAGTAGATTTCAAAGATTCTTTATGTACTCATAATATTCTCAAATCATTAATCATTGGTAAAAAAATACAAAGCTTAGAAGAATATGGTAAATATCTATCGAAAATGAATATCTCTGGTTTAGATATCTCAGATATACAAGTAGTGGAAAAAGGTACTATTTTTATGAAATCACTAGAAGGACAAACTACTAGTAATATCTTCAATGACTAAATAAGAAAAAGAGTAATAAAAATAAATGATTCTCCGAGAGAGAACCTTTTTTGCCTGAAAAATGCTTATCATGGTTTTACGGTAGAAGCCAATCTTGCAATATCGACATAAACTGATCTAACATTATTAGCTGGGGAACACCAAGCCATGACAAAACCTTGCCAAAAAGGAGTTTTGGCTATTACTAAATGACCTTGTTGTTGAACATTGGTGCAAACTAAACGATTATTGGTAATATCTATAGTTGAATATTTAACGCCTTGAAGTACGATCCATGGGGCTTTTTTGGTCCATGCATCTATGATTGTTGCTCCATCAACTTGCCAATTTTGTGTTTGCCAATATACTCGACCATCAGCACCAATAAGTGCTAATGCTCCTACTACTCCTTCTCTTTGTAACCTTGCTGCTTCTGCTTCAAATGACATTTGAGATAATTCTCCGTTTTTTTATTACCAATTTTTTTTGTTAATTAATTTTTAACGAATAACTGTAAACTACCTATTTATTAAGTCTCACGGTTGATGTAAAAAAGTTAACTTTTTGTGCAAAATAATAAAAAAATAAAGAAAAAAGGAATAAACGAAGATGAAAAATTAATCTTCGTTAATAGTATATTATTTTCTTTTAATTCTGGTAAGGAAAATCCAACTTGCTAACCCAAAACTTGCTATCAAAATAAACACTATTGGTGTAATTCCTTCAATTTCACTTGGTGGAAGTTCTCCATTCAGAGTTGTAAAATAATCTAAGTCATATTCATCAGAAGAACCACATTTTACATAAAAATTATAATAACCATCAAGAGATGCATTGTATGTGGCTTGCCAAACATTAGTAGAAATTTCAGTAAAGGATAAAGTTACATTAGCTGAATCAGGTCTTATAACATATCCAGAGAAATCAGCACCTGGACCCGCTAGGTAATTATATTGAATAGTAGCCATACCGTTTGCTTCATAAGTTATGCTTTCACGTTGAATTCTATGTTTTGCTGTTGCCCATTGTATAATATTTAGTGCGAAAACATTATTTTGAGTTTGACCAAAATTATAGTTATTAATATAGCCGGTTGTATCAAAAAGGAAGTTAGTACTAACAACAATGACTCTTCCACCACTTGGATCTTGATACGTAGCTGCACAACCATAATTGGTACCTTCAGGATATTTTGATACTAGAACAGCATCACCACTTACTGTAATATAAGTACCATAATGATCTATACCAGATACACCATAGGTTAATGGACTTGAATCGGTTGGAGTAATTACTATAGGATAATCATCAGGAAAAACATAATCAGCAACAAGTATACCATACTGTTCTGTCCAATCGTTTATTGCTGAAACATTAGTTCCAGCATAAATAGTTCCTAGTTCAGGATCTTCTTCCATTGTAGGTCCGTTAAAAACTATTAGAACAGAACCACCATTTGCTACATAATTTGTTAAAGCTGTTTTTTCACTTTCTGACCATACATTATAAGTAATTTTGGTAGTATAATCATCATAATCAGCATTAGGGTAAACTATTGAAAATGGATCAGGGAACCAAACACATTCATAATTATCTAGAATGCCTGTATCCAAATATGATAGCTGTTCACTAATGGCATAGTCATTTGTAAGCATACCTTCTGTGAATTTTGCGTATTGACCATACATATGATCAATTCCCCAATTAGTAGTTCTATAATTTAGAAGTATTCGTTTACCACTACTTTGGACAACATCAAAGGCTATTGTTGCAGTGTCTAATATGGTTTCATTAAATTTGAAAGTAAATTGACCGGTATAATGACCAATGGTAGCAGAAACAGGTATTGAATAAGTTACTTTAATTACATCAGTCCATTCTGTGCTAAAAGCCTCTGTTGTCATGAATTGTGCAGCAGTTCCTGTAACCTCTAAAGTCTTATTGATTTTTTGACTACAAACTGTAGTTAGATACTGTTCATGGATTTGTCCTTGAAGTAAAGT
>JAEORJ010000326.1 GCA_016840945.1 Candidatus Gerdarchaeota archaeon | reverse complement strand
TTATACAAGTTAAAAATTATAATAACAATGAAATCAACAATTCTTCTAAAAAATTCATTAGAAATTTATAATAAATTTATTACTAAAAATATTGAGAGAAAATTGAAATCAAAAAAGCTAATTTGTTTTTCTAATATCATGATAATTTGATGATACTTAATCATTGTATATATACAAAATATTTTTATTTTTTTTATATCAATTCAAATTTCGAAAGAGGAAACTTTTATGAGAGATAAAACAAAATTCTTTCTAATTGAAATTATAGTAATGTTGACGATGACAGCTTTTCTTTCAACAGCTGCATTTGATTTAGATCCAGGAGATCCCCCAACAGATACAACTCCTCCTACGGTATCAATTACAAATCCGTCTAATGGACAAACAGTAAGTGGTACCATAACCATAACTGCTTCTGCATCTGATAATGTTGGTGTAAGTAAAGTAGAATTCAGGATAGGAGGTAGTTTAATTGGTACAGATTACTCAGCTCCCTATAGTGTTTCACTTAACACTAATAATTATGTAGATGGATCCTACCCAATTCAAGCTAAAGCTTATGACGCATGCTTGAATTACGCTTCTGATACTCATACTATTTCTATTCTAAATAGACCAAAGGTATCATACACTGGTCTAGTAAAAGAGAAATATACATTGAATCCTGTTCAAAATGCCCAAGTTAAAATAAGTTATTCAACGTTAACTTTTACTACATATACAACAGCTGATGGTGTTTATACTTTTACTAACATACCTGACTATAGCTATAATGGCATAGTAACATGTTCAAATTATTACTCTGAAACATTTACTACTTTAACTAATAACATGATTATCACACTTTACAATTTAGATTTTAACAACATAATTACTATGAATGAATTCAACTACGATAATGCTGAAGTTTATAATAATTTCTGGGAAACAAGTAATGTTGATTATTTTAGCACTAGTTGTTCAGATGGTATTGCTGAAATATATGAAAATCCCGGATCTTATTCTAAAGATGCTTATTCATCTCACTATCCATTAGATTTGAAAAGTTGGACTGGAAAATCCGATCTTCAAATTGAAGTTAGAATAAGAGCTTCAAGTACTAACAAATATAATAAAGCAACTCAATTTAGAATGGGATTAGTATTTGCTGATGATATAAAATGGTCTTATTATAATTATTATGCTGTAACAGATACAGATTGGTTTACAATTAAAACAGTTATACCTAAATCAAATCTTATTGGTGTACCAATAGATCCAATAATTATTCCATTAGTGAGTTTTTATTGGGGTTTTAGAGATGTTTCTTCGGTAAATTATAATCAAAAAGTGCAAATTGACTATTTTAAAATAAGTGGTGAAAAGAAACCAGAAGGTCATCTAGTAAATAATCAAGTTGGTACAACTACTGATCCAAGTCCAACTTTTACTTATCTAAATACCCCACATGATCCAGATTATGCTGCAGTTTCTATGAGTACAAGTGTATTATCAGATACTTTAGGATTTGCTACATCAGATAATCCAGTATTAAATTCTATGATATCTATTTGCTTAGACGATGATTATTATTTCAAACAATATTTAGGTGAAACTGGTGATTATTATTACAATGTTGTAGAGAAAGTAATAATAAAAACAGAGATTTTTACATTAAGTTCTGCAGGTTTAGGTGGAACTTCTATAACTCCTACAATTGAAAATATTAAGGTAAATGAACCAGAACCTGAAGCACAGCAAGAAAGCTTCTTATCCAGTAGTTTATTAGGTCTTGGTTTAGAAGCGATTGGTTTAATACCCACTTTTGGAAGTTATATTAAATTCGGGTTACATACTCTGATTTATATTTTTGAATCTCAAGAGGTAACTCTTGCTGAAAATGTTTTAAATACAGATGTAGGTCTTGGTTATGCATCTGCAGAATATTACTTCCCAGAAAATACAGAAGGGGGTTATATGCCTGAGCCACCAAATTATGGTATCGATGGTTCATCAGATTTTCAAATGAGTCTTCAAATACAACCGAATATCCTAGAACCAGGACTTTATAGAATTAGAGTTACTTACGATGTTACTTATAGTGAAATTTATCGTTACTTAGCTACTACCGATTGGAATCATTTTCTTGGTAAAATATCTTCAACACATCAATATATTGATGAATTTGACTTAATCAAAGACTCAGATAACCCATCATCTGAATATTTAATTGTACAAGAAGATGAACTTGATTCATATGAATATGAGATACCTTATATAGGAACTATGAGTTCAAAAATACCAATTCCTGTAGAATTGAATAATCCATCACCAAGTAATATAGAAATTGTCAATTCTGTTAATGGACATCAATGGAGTATAATAAAATGGGCTTTAGGAGTTACTGATTTTCATTGTTTACTAAGTGCACCTGCAACACAAACCTCATCTATGTCGATAGGTGATTTAATTCAAATAACATTTGATTTAACTTTTGAAGATGTGAAAATTGATTTCTGGAAATCACTTACAACGTTTATTACAACCCAAACATATTCAGACGATGATTATGATATTGTACTGCCCTCAAGTCCTGACTCAGACTATCCTATATTCATTCATTTCGATTTCCATTATGCATTTTCCTATAGTATTATTACGAGTTGAGTTATTCAACTCTCATTTTTTTATTTTTACTATTTTTTAGTCACAATTTGTGGTCTCTAAATGAGTCTCCAAAAAGTGAATCTTCTTTTTATAA
>JAEORJ010000033.1 GCA_016840945.1 Candidatus Gerdarchaeota archaeon | reverse complement strand
GTTGTACTCGATTTTATGAGTGTCACATGTGAGCCTTGTAAACAACTCATGCCTGAATTAAAAGAAATTTCAGAAGATTTCAATGATACTGTGGTTATTCTTTCTATTGATGTTGACCTTTCTGATAACGAGTCACAATTATTAGATTTCAAAAATACCTATAATGCAACATGGGCCTTTGCTTTAGATACCGCTGGTCTCCAAGACCTTTATACAGTAATTCAAATTCCAAAAACAGTTATTATTAATAGCGAAGGATATATCACTTTTTCAGAAATTGGATTAGCTGCTGGTGGAGATTTGCGGGAGTATGTTGAAGACACTCTTGCAGGTATTGCCGAACCAATTAGTGCAACAGTTGGTTTCTCTATCTTTACAGCCCTTGCAGCGGGAATATTATCATTCTTCTCACCTTGCGCCTTCCCTCTTTTACCTGGCTATATGGCTTATAATTTAGATTTACTTATACGTGATGAAGCAAAGGATATTGAAACAATTAAACAAGAAAAAACCAAAATACGATTACGAAAACGTTTTGGTAAATCATTAGCTTGGGGAAGTTATGCCGCACTAGGGATAGTATTATTTTATATGATAATTGGCATTGTAGTAGCTTCTCTAAGTCAAATAACAGCTGAAAGAATTGACCAAATAGCTGAAGCTGCAGAGTATATTTCCTATGCTGTAGCAGGATTACTAATAATATTAGGGATTATAACTCTAACACCTGTTTCACTGGATATGAGCAAAGCAATTACTGCAGTAAGTAATTTAGGGAAGAAAAAGAAACAAAAAACTGAGGAGGAAAATAAAGAAGGTATAGAAGGAGAGCTAAACGGTAAGGAGAAAAAGAAGAGAAAGCAACGGGATAGGATTGCTCGTGAATTGCCATATTTCACACAATTATTCCTATATGGGATAACCTATGCTTTAGCATCTATAGGATGCAACCTACCAATATTATTAGGATTAGTATTTAGTGCGTTTCAAACAGGAGGATTTACTAAGGCTATTCTCATCTTTTTAGTTTATTCTCTAGCCATGGGATTATTAATGATCATCATAACCATGCTTGTAGGATTATCAAAGGACACTTTAATCAATAGATTACAAGCCTCTACAAAAGTAGTAAAAATACTAAGTGGTATCTTATTAATAATTGCTGGGGGATTCTTAATGGGATACACCCTCTGGGAAAGATATCGGTCTTAAAAATAAAACATAAATAATAAGTTAAATTGGAGTGTAAAATGAACTATGTCAAAACGATTAACAAACTATCTAGTTATAATTGCAGCAATAATTTTCATATCAGCTTCAATAACGCAAACTACTGTTAAGGTATCTGCAGCTGAACCAGTAATTTCAGCTGTAACTCACGCACCAAATATTGTTTCTCAAAATACTAATGTTACTGTTACAGTTACCTTTGTGGATGATACAAATGTAACTGAAGTTAAGATACAATATTGTGCAATTGAACCGGTATTTTTATGTTATGCAATTAAAATTGACATGACAAATGTTGCTGAAAATGTTTGGGAAGGTACTTTTACCGTTATAGAAGAATCAGGTCTTATAGGTTATGAATTGTATATCTACCATACAGAAGGAGATTTCATAGCACCTAATTCTTCCGATTATCTTGGTCTTGATAATATAGAAGAACCCTATCCGGATATCTTTTATTTTGGCATACAACTAGAGAACAATACAGCAACTCAAACAGCTCCTGCAAGTGCTGGGTGGATTTGTGTTTCTCTAACATTCTCTGGAATGTTAATCATTAGAACAATTATTCGAAAAAGGAAAAATTAATAGCTTAAGCTATTATTTTTATCCATATTTTTCTTTTCTTAAGAAGAAATGTTAATCTCAAATGTGACATTCATTTTTGACTTAATTGAATTAGATATCAAGCAATATTTGTTTGTTAAGCTGACACATTTCTCAGCAGATTTTCTGTTCTCTTCGTCTTCTATTTCAATTATTAAATGAACATCCACCTGTGTGAACATCATCCCTCTAGCTTCTGGTCCAGCATCACCAAGATAACCAGTAGCCTCAACGATTAAAGTTTGTAACCCAATATCCAACTTCTCAGCCATAGCATAAAATGTCGTCATCTTACAAGAAGCAATTGATGCAACATATAAATCTTCAGGAGAATGAATATCAGGTCTACCACCTGGAAATTCAGGTGGGGTGGCAACTTGTATAACAGGTTTGTTCTTATCATCAAGAATAAGATCTCCCAAGCGATCTTCTTTAGACACAATTTTTACATGATATTTATGCTGTTCTTCAGTCAATTAAAACACCATTCCTTTTTGTAGTAAATAAACAAAAACTACTAAAGCATTAAAAATTGTCTTGTTATTACCAATATTAATTAATTAAACATATAATTTTCAGGAAGTAATATTGTATGACGATTTCAAAAGCATTAATTACACTGCTTCCCCATGAGTCTAAAAAACTCATCGCTGTTGGTGTAACTGCATTAGATTGGATAAGAGAAAGAATGAAACAAGGTAGAATTTTTGTTGCAAGAGGAACAACAAATTCTTACATACTTGAAGAAATGTTAGCTATTTCTGAATTTGACAAGAGCCGTTATGTAGCAGGGCAAATTGTTCCTAAAGGAGAACGTTTAACTGCTTGCCCCAGCGAGAAACGATTAGCTGAAATCATGTTCATTAATGGAAAATCCACTGAAGTAAAAGATACTCTCAAAGCAATAGAATCTCTTGGTAAAGGAGATATTGTAATCAAAGGAGCAAATGCGTTAGATCCTGATGGCATCGCAGGTGTTTATTTAGGACACCCTAAAGGAGGTACTTGTGGCACTTTTTGGGGTCCGCTAAAAGCAAAAGGTTTACGTTTGCTAATACCAATCGGACTAGAAAAATTAGTCGCTCATTCTATTATCTATGCTTCAGAGGAAATGGGTATAGAAGAAATTGATTACTCTGATGGATTAAAAACAGGTTTATTTCCGTTAATAGGTGAAGTTTTCACTGAGATCGAAGCACTTGAAACACTCTTTGATTTGTATGAAGTATTACATATCTCGAGCGGTGGTATCGGTGGAGCTGAAGGAGCTGTTACTCTTCTACTAATTGGTGAAGATGAAACAGTAAAGAATGCATTTGATTTTTGTCAAAAATTAAAGACTGTCAAACCTTTTGTTCCAACATTAGAATAAATTTTGAATTCATGAGAGGGTCAACCTCTCCATGAACAAATTTAATAGGTAAGCTTAAAGTGTGTAATGTTAATTTTACTCTTAGAGAAAATTTATCAGTTTAAATTATATGATTTGAAGATCAATATTGAATAATTGAGGTTTATTTATGACATTTAACAGTAGAAGACGTGCTCCAGCTATTAAACTTAACATTGGTGATTTAACTTCTGGTGAATTAGTTACTGAACAAGACGGATCTAAAGTTCTTCATGTTAAAACTGATGATATTATCCGTAGAGCAAGAATTTTAGGCACAATAACAAATAAAGTAGATATTGAAACTGATGAAAGTGTAATAATTGACGTAGAAGATGGCACTGGCAGTATTAAAGTTCGGGGTGGTGGTTCTGAATGGGCAGGGCAAATTTACTTAGAAATGAAGGACCTAAAAGAAGGCATGACAGTTGATGTTGTTGGTTTAATTCGCGAATCTTCGGATGGCAGTATTTACATCAATTGTGAAATGTGTTTAATAGTTACTGACACAGCAGTTAAAGTTCTTAGAGAGTTGGAAATCTCAAAATATTATGAACGAAAAGGGTTGAAAATGGAAGCTACTAAAACAATTGAACATGCAATTAAAGATCAAGTAAAATTAGTGGCAAGCGATGAAATAAAGGATCAGATTGTTGAATTGTTGAAACAAGATGATAATATTGAAGAAGGATTAACCTTTGATGAAATCAAACGTGCACTGGGATTAACTACAAAAGAACTTGAACCCGAATTACGTGAACTGCAAAATGATGGGGATATCTTTGAACCCATTCCAGGAACTTTCAAATACGTCTAAAAAACTAACGCACAATAATACGAACCTTAGCAGCTAATCCTCGACCAATTGCTAGTTTCGAACCTTTTACTCTAATCATTACAGGGCCACTTGAGATTTTATTAACCATTTCAATTTCAACACCTGGCACCAACCCTAACTCATTCAACCGCTTGCAGGCGTTTCTACCACCTATAATTGCTATTATTTTACCTCTATTACCAACAGCTAAATCTATTAATGAAATGGATGAACTATCATCATTATTTTCAACAAAATTTATTTCACAATAATTTTCTTTAGTTTTGGCGTCAGTCATTTTCGCAACCTTTTATATCTGAATAAAGTCTAAAAAAGTTAGGAAATCCGAACTTAATAAACTTTCTTATAACACAAAAATAGCAGCTTTAACAAACAATTCATTTTCTATTGATTTCTAATAGCATGAGTGTTCTTGCAGTAATATCACTTATTATTTCATTATAATTAGCAAAAGCTTCTATTGGTGTATTATAGTGGGAAAAGTATGAATGAACTTCGCCTGGTCCTGCGTCAGCTTGGGAAATATAATATAAATGATCAGAGGTTGTCAGCATTCGCCATATGCGCAATAATTCATTATTGCCAAGCTCTTTTATTGGTTTTTCTAGAAATTTCTGATCATCAAAGGAAATATGTTGTAATGGATTCTTTAGCCAAGCACCAACATCTCTGTCATCTGCCCAGCTGATTGTTGAAAAATCATTAATTGAAATAGCTTCCATAGCTGAATATTTGTTAATCGCTTCTGAAGGAGTTAAGAATTCTAATTGATTATATTTGAAAACTTCAATAGGTAAATGCTCAAGAAATTTAAAAATACCACTTTCAGCCCACAAGTGCTCCCCTAAAGATTCATAGTCCATAAAAATATTAATACAATCACCAGGAGTTGCAGCTAACCAAGAAGCATATTTGTCAGCATAAAGAGGATATTCTTCCCATCTTCCAGAACCAAACCTAAAGGCGATATCATCACTCAATTTGTAATTTCTTAATAGTAATTTCAATTCAGGACTAGTTTTACTATGATATACAAAATTTGATGTTTTCCCTTTTGGTAAAATATGTTCAATCCCCTCACCCATTATAAATTTATAACCCATCTTTGAAACAGCATGCATTATTGAATCATTCAAGATTAATTCTGTGTTTCCAAAACCTGCTGGCTTTACCCCAAGTAAATCTTTCATAATTTGTTGATGCATTTTTACTTGTTCTTTAAATTCCGTTCTATCTTCGCCGTAAATTGATGTTAATGAATGATAATATGTTTCCTCTAAAAATTCCACACAACCAGTTTGTGCTAATTGCTTAAAGCTATCTATAACATCAGGCTGGTAACGTTCTGCTTGTTCTAATGCTGTTCCAGTAATGCTAAATGAAATCTTTACTTTTCGTTTACTTTTTTTATGCTCGTCAATTGCTTTTATCCAGGTTTGATTAGCAGGTAGGTAGCATTTCTTAGCCACCCTTTGCATAACATCTTTGTTTAATCCTTCAGAGAAGTATAATTTCTCAAGATTCTTTATTGATGAATCCTGGATAAATCTATCTCGTCTGAAATTTTGATTTAAGCGATAAGGTTGATGCACTTGGAAATAAAAAACAATTGAAGGCATTTTTATTCTTCTCTTTGATTTTCTAATGATAATTGTGAATTAACATTCATTAAAGTTATTCTAATCTAAAAAATTGCCATATATCAATAATTTGCGGATTTAATCGAAAGATTTTTACTAGGTACTGATTAATTAATATCAAGATTATATCTTAATTTAGACAGGAGCAATTCAGAATGGCAAAAAATGGACCAAGAATCATGGAACTTTCCCCATATGGCAAAGAACGTTTAAAGAGTTCTATTCTAGCCATGGTTGGTTTATTTATTGGTATAGTAGGTGTTTGCGGTACGCTTATTGTACAACCAAGTAGTACCATGGTACAATTCACAGCAATCTTTCTTGGATCATTATTCATCTTCTTTTCTATGTGGCGAATACTCAGAATATCGACTGTAAAGTTATATATTGATGAAGAAGAAATTCGTTATAGAGATCGTTTTGTTTGGCAAAAAATCAATTGGACAGATGTAATTTCAGTTGGTCGAGCTAATGATATTGAAACCGACACTCATAAAGGAACCATAAAGGGCATCAAATCTTTACTAATTTTAACAAAGAACGGTTTGAAAGAATTCGATATGACATCCTATTCATTAACTCATGGGCTTGAAACTGTTAATAAAATCATGGAATCACGACAAAATGAAGATGAAATGATTGAAGAAGAATATTATGAAATATAATATTACTTCCTAATTTTTTTATTTTTACAAACTTATTAAATCATTTTGAAATGTAGACTATAGTAATCATTATTGTTTGACTAGACTATTTTACTATTGTCGATTTTACCAAGATGGTGAATTTCTCCAGTTCGAATATCATTTACTATGAGCTCGCTTGGTGCAAGTAATGTTAAATCAAAATTGGCAAAATCCTCATCTGCTTCTTTAAATAATTCTAAAAATGATTTGCCATAGGATTTCGACGCGTTTGATGGAATTTCTGGTAATAAAGATAGCAAATTATCACCTGGCTCTGATTTCACAATCAAAAATAATTTTGTGCCATATATTAAAGCGTTATTAACGCGATCATTAGAAAGTTCCTTATCAACACTTAGAGGGGGGATAAGTCCCGTACCAACAGCATGTAAGATTCGTTCTTTAGGATAATTCATATGTTGCACTAATTTAAATAACCCTAATTCGATCGCTCGAGCTGCCATCTGAATATACTCTACCAAGCATTCAGTTTTAATCAGTAATAGGATTAAGTTTTCCACCTTTACATTGCATTTCTCTGCAATGTAAGATACAACATCTTCCGATGGTACTTTATCAGACTCAATACATAAAATAGCAATATCACTATTGTCTTTATATTCTAATAATTTGAATACTTTTGATGGTTTTTGAGCTAGTGCTCTTCCTGGACCACAAGCCATACCAAAGAAATCATCTTTATTTATGTTCCAACTAGCTGCTTGGCAACCTATTGCTGCTAAGGTTGGGTGAGATGAAGCAACTTGAATTCTTAAAAATGAGCTATTATTATCAGTTATTGGTAAATCTAAAGTTACTTTAGCTAAACCTCCCAAAGTAATTTTTGTAAATAATAAAGCTGCTTGAATGCTTCCTTCAGTATTTATACCGCAATCAATAATTGTTGCATTATTAACTTTGGTTATTTTTACATTATATTTTTCCGCATTATCTTTAAGTTCAGTTACAAAAAGCATTGCTTCTTTTGCTAATGAAATGTTATCATACATACTACTAACTCCTACCAAAAGCTGTTGTTTCTCTAATTTTGTTGGATACCTAGTCCTATACCCAGATATTCAACTCCAGCTTGCTTGAATTTTACTGGTTCATAAATTCTTCGACCATCTACAACTATTGGTGTTTTCATAATTTTGAAGTTTTCAGGTGTAAGTTCCTTGAAGATTTGCCATTCAGTAATTATCAAACAAATATCCGAATCTTTTATCGCATCTGATAAGGATTTTGCATAGATTATTTTTTCACCAATCCAATGATCTTTTCTAGCTTCTTCTATTGCCTTAGGATCCCAAGCAACAACATTTGCTTTCTTTTCAAGCAAATAATTTGCTATTTTTATTGATGGAGCGCTTCGCATGTCATCTGTCTCCGGTTTAAATGATAACCCAAGAAGGCACACCCTTTTACCTTCTAATGAACCTAATTTAAATTCTACAAGCTCAACCATTCTGCGAGCTTGATGTTCGTTGATTTTCAAAACACTTTGTAATAATTCAGGCTCATAATTATGTTTACGAGCAAAGGACATAATGGCATTCACATCTTTTGGAAAACAAGAACCTCCAAAACCAGCCCCAGCTCTAAGAAAATGAGGGTTAATTCTAAAATCATAACCAATACCTTTAGCAACATCATTTATATCAACTCCTTCTATTCGCTCACAGATGTTAGCGAATTCATTGATAAAAGAAATCTTTGTAGCCAAAAAAGAATTGTTAGCATATTTGATACATTCAGCTGTTTCAATGGTAAATCGTACAATAGGAGGACATACTACATGCTTAGCGTAAATTTCAAACCATTTATCGCTAAAGGAATCCTTTTCATCTCTGTACAATTCTTGATAAATGGTTTCTAAGCGTTCACCTGATTGTTGATCAAATTGACCTATTATTATCCTATCCGGGAAAATAGTGTCATAAACACTTTGACCTTCTCTTAAGAATTCAGGATTCATACATAAATCAAAGTCTTGTCCTGCTTTCTTTCCTGAATTATCCTCAATGATTTTTTTAATTAAATTCCTTGTTGTTCCTGGTAGAATTGTTGATTTAGCAATTATTAAATGACGGCTTTCTTTCCCTGCTAAAGCTAAACCGATATCCTTAGCACTTTGCTCTATATACCTTAAATCACAACTTCCATCAGCTAATGAAGGAGTTCCAACACAAATGAAGGTAACAGAGCTCTCCTTGATAGCTTTATAAGTATCAGTAGTTGCTATTAGCGTTTTTTTCTCTTTAACAACCCGAGTTAGTAATTCTTGTAACCGAGGTTCAAAAAAGAATGCTTCTCCATTATTGACACTTTCAACTTTTGAATGATCAATATCTACCGCTATAACTTGAAAATCTCTATCAGCAAAGATAGCTGATGTTACAAGACCTACAAAACCAGTTCCAATAATGGATATTTTTTCTTTAGTTGTCATTGTACAGTTCAACTCTGATATTTTATATTATAAATATACAAATATCAGTTTATTTGACAATCGCCTCTATTTTAAATTTTTAGAACTTTTTAAACAAAATGCCTTGTAAATTAATCAAGCGATCTTTGTAATGTAAGGTATCTTCTGATATTCTTAAAAAATTAGGTTTGATTTAATCATGAAAGATGTTAGTATTCAATTCCATGAAAAAATAAGCAAAGTTTCTACTATGATACAAACCAATGAAAAATCTGAAATTAGTAAACCAAAGAGAAGTTTGAGAGAACGATTTAATTTTGGCATTATGTATCAGCACCCACGAATCTATGATTTGGCTATTTGGTTAAATGATCCTTCAAATATGATACCGAAAACTATTGCAAAGAATGTAGAAGGAAATTCAGTTTTAGATTTAGGCTGTGGCACAGCAAGCTTACAAACATTTCTCACAAAAAACATCCATTATATTGGCATTGACCTTAATGATGACTTCCTATATTTTGCTGAAAAAAAAGAACGAGGATTGTTTTTTAAACGAAATATCTTGGAAGATTTATCAGAGTTTGAAGCAGATACAGTAGTATTATCTGACGTACTTCATCATGTAACACCTAATCATCAAAGATTACTTGACAATGCCATCAATTGTGCACGGAAAAAAGTGATTATTTCAGCTTGCTTTGAAAAAGAAGAGGGTCTTTTTAAACAAATATCTGAATATATTGGTAGAAGAATAATTGATAATGATGGCCTTAACTCACAACGAGAAGGTGCAGGCTGGTTAAAATTGGATGAGCTCTTGCAATTCTTGAAAGGAAACAATGCTATCAACTTCCAAAAAGTGCTATCACATATTCACTGCGAGATACCAATTTAGAAAACCCATAACGTGATTAAAGTGATGAACATTAAAACCGAAGTTAAAAATGAATTCGAATTGAAATATAAGATTGATGCCCTAGAACAACAATTAATGGAAGGAAATAATAATCCTGAAAAACAACTCAGGAAGTTAGCTGAATTCCTATTTTTAGATGGCAATTACCTTAGAGCTTTATCTTGTTATTTGAAATTATTATCATTTAATCCAACAAATGCTAGAATCTGGAATAAATTAGCTGTAATCTTTCTCAAATTAGGTGAAAAACAAGCTGCTATTGATATGTCTCGAATAGCCTTTCGATTAATTAATAGGCAACTTGAGGAATAGTAACTTTTAACCTACCTAATACTAATTTGTGGTTTTTTACAAACTTAAATAAAGGTAATTAAGGCACATTATTCATTAATTCATTTATGGTGCAAATAAATTGCCAGCTAAAGAAACCGAAATAGCTTTTAGTGATGCAGAAGAAGGCAAAATTGATGAATTAGTTTTGGAAATTCACAAAAGCGAGCGAGATACTAAACCTCCCCCTTCTATAAAGAAAGTATTGGTGCTTTTTACGATCGGTTTTATAATAGCTGGTGGAATAGCTGTTGGTGTTGCAGCTCTAATTAGTAATTATTCCTCAGATGAATTGAGGACATTTGCTGATTGGATTTCAATTCTACTATTGACTTTTGCAGGTATAGCATTAGTTTTTGGTTCAGTTACTGGAGTTTGGGGTGGACAAAGAAATATCCCTATTCGTATGGTCAGTCCAAGCGATTCAACAGTAGTTGGAAAAGGACTCTTAATTACAGGTTATGTTATCGAAGATGTTATGGATAATGATGTGGAAATAACTATCCTCAATAAAGATAAAGAAATCCTCTATGAAACTACTGTTGCTGTTGATGAGAAGGGCATTTTTTACACTGAAATACAAGATGAATTAGATGAGCTAATAAAATCCACTCATATTAAAGTAGAAGCCTGGATTGTTACCATATCTTCAAAACAATTGAAATTTGCTGTTCGCGAAAAAATCTATAAAGATCTAAATGTTGCTAAGAAAGGATTAAAATTAGGAAAAATCATCTTCTTTCCAATAATCCATCGCGATTTTACCGATAAAGTAAATGCTGTATTTGATCCAAAGAGAAGAGAAAAAGGTGTAATCGAAAACGTCAAAGTAAGTGATGGAAGCACCACAAATATTTTCTTTCCTAATAGAGAGACTGATGATAAATTCATTCCCTTTTCTTTTGAGAAAATTGCTGAAATGCGTCAGAATGCTATGTGGTTTGACACCAAACGAAAACGACGCAGACTTTACCGATTGGTATTGCTCATTATAACATTACTTTATTTGCTTCCACCTTTAATCATTGCTTTTCTATGAAAAGTTTGAAAAAGAACTAGAAAGATTTATCTTTCATTATTTTTCACTGATTTATTAGAGGACCAAAAAATGAAATACGATTTAAGATTTAGTTTCAAGTTACGTGGCAAATTCCCAAGTGATGCTACTGCTAAGATGGATGCTTGGTTTATAGAATTAAAAGAAATGCTTGAAAAAGGGATAAAAAAGGATGATTTAAACGAAATCTCTCGAGTGAAAAAATGGGAAATAATTTCAACGAACGATAGAGAAGATGAACTTGTTTTAACAGTAATAAGTGGTGGTATGATGCCACCTCACCATGCTTTACTACGAATGCGTAAATTCTTCAGTGAAAAACTCGGTCGAGAGTTTAGATTAGGATTAAGTTCTGTTGAAATAATTTCTTATAAAATAGATATCGATATTCCATTTAAACCTGAAAAAGAATTCACTTTACCATTTGTTAAATCGATTAAATTTACTGATACTAATGCTAAAATCGTTTTAGAAATAAACATTCCAATAGATTTTATTGAGAAAGGTGCTATTGATCGTATTGTTAAATTGGTTCGCAATAAAATATTTGAACAAAAAACTAGAGGAAAAGATGAACATCATTTAGTTATTTGGGAAAGCTCACAAGTTAAACCAATAACTGATAAAAATCCCACTGATAGCATGATCGAAGATGGGTGGATACAAAGAACTAATTATCGTAATCAATGGATTTTTGGTCCCGCAATCACAGCTTTAACTGAAGCAATCAAACAATTAATGATTGATAACCTTTACAAACCATTAGGATTCAAAAATATGATCTTCCCAAAGGTTGTCCCTTGGGAAGTTTGGAAAAGAAGCGGACATCTTTCAGGGATTTATCAGGGGGGTTTTGAACCTTACTTTGTTTGTACACCTCAAACAGCAGACCCTGAATTCTGGGAAGAAATAGCTGATTATTATCGAATTACTCTAGATGTTCAACCTGAAAAAATCTATGAGAAATTACGTCCTCCTATTGGTGGTTTAAGTTATGCACAATGCCCACCATTTTGGTCCTATCTTCAAGGAAAAACAATCTCTGATGACAGTTTTCCAATTTTTGTGTATGATTGGTCTGGTCCCACCTATAGATATGAAAGTGGTGCTGCTTATGGTTTTGAACGAGTAGATGAATTGCATCGCATCGAGACTCTCTACATAGGCTTTCCTGATCAAATCAAAGATATAGCTCAAAAACTAAGAATTGGTTTCAGAAAAATCATTGGCGAGATTTTAGAACTTGAATTCCGTGAAGCTTGGGTTACACCCTGGTGGACTTCACAGGAAGGTAGCGGTGATGAGAGTAAAGACAGCAAAGTTACCCTTGAGCAATTTGATCAAATAGGAACAATTGATTTTGAAATCTATTTACCTTACAAGGGTTCACGCCAAGAAAGCCAATGGTTAGAAACTCAAAATATCTCTATTTTAGGCACTAAATATGCTAAAGCTTTCACAGTTAAAGCACAATCCAATACCGAAGTTTGGTCTGGTTGTGGTGGTGGTAGTTTCGAACGATATGTTTCAGCTTTTGTAGCTCAAAAAGGCACAGATCCTAAATATTGGCCTAAGAAATTATTACAATATATTGACACCTTACCTAAGGGGCCAACATTTCTATGAGCTAACCAAATAAATTAAGTTGGTTTAACATATGAAACAAAAATTCAAAGGTTCAAAATTACTAAAAAAAATTGAACGTAATAAGAAAATTTGCATTATGGGTATAGGTAATTTTGATCGCGGAGATGATGTTGTTGGTCTAGCAATTATTGAACAATTGGAAAAGGAGAAATTTCCACCCAATATAAAAATAATCAATGCTGGGCCTGTTCCTGAAGCATTTACAGGTGTAATTAAAGAATTTGAGCCGGATCTACTTATTATAGCTGATGCAGCTCAAATGGATAAAAAACCTGGAACTATAGGAATTTTCTCAGAAAAGGATATTGATTCTGCTTACATGATTACTCCCCATAAAGTATCTATGTCTATGTATACCAAATATCTTCGTTATTTCTTAGATAAACTTGAAACTATTTTTATTGGAGTGTAACCAGCTACCTTAACATATGCAGATGAAATGACAGACTCAGTTAAAGAAAGTGCAGAAGCTATTGTATTATTATTAGTGGATTTATTGAGGAAGTAAATTGAGTGCTAGGAAAAATACCACTCGAGATGATATTATTACTAAATTAGAAAATCAGTTACCTTCTGAGTTAATTAGTAAACTACCTCATCGTTGGTGGTTTGTTGGGGATATTCTTATTATAACAATTCATCCAGAATTACTACCTTATAAACAACTTATAGGAGATGTTTTTTTAGAAATTGGTCCTAAAAAGGTACGTTCAGTACTAGGTAAAACAGGGCCAACCTTGGAAGTTATTCGAACCCCAAAGTATGAATTGCTAGCAGGCGATGAAAATACTGAAACCATTCACAAAGAGCTAGGATGTCAATACCTATTGGATGCATCCAAGTTAACCTTTTCACCAGGTAATCTTGGAGAACGAAAACGTCTGTTAAATATTACAATGGAAAATGAATACATAATTGATATGTTTACTTGCATTGGTAACCTATCAATGCCTTTAGCTGTTCATAAAAAACCAAAAAAAGTAATTGGTGCAGAAATTAATCCAATTGCTTATGATTATTTACTTAAAACTATCAGTTTAAATAAAGTAGAGGGAATTATGGAAGGATTGTTAGGAGATAATCGCAAAGTTTTATCTGATTATTTTGGATTAGCTGATAGAGTGTTAATGGGTTATTTGGAATGTGATGAGGAGCAAATTTCTATTGGTATACAATTATGTAAAAGTAAAGGCATTATTCATTATCATGAAGCAATTCCAGCAAAGAAAGGATATATTGAAAAGATATTTGTTAAATTAAATTCAATAGCTGGTATCTTGGATAGGAACATTAAGGTTCAAAATTATAGGACAGTGAAAAAATACTCTCCAGGAATAAATCATATTGATATTGATGCTCAAATAATATAAAATGGTTAGAATTATATAGTAATAATAAACACCTAAAAAATCAGTTCACGAATTAATATGAGATGTAATTTAACGATGAAAAAAGATATGATAAAAGCAGATGCTTGGGTTCTACGGCAATTACAAGCTATTGCTCAATACCAATTTGGCCCAGAGTTTAACACCATTCTTGCACCTGAAGGTATCGAAATTACTATCTCAAAAAATACCAAGAAAATTCGAGAAGTTATTTTTGAAGGTGAACGTTTAGCTACTATTAGACCTACAGATGGACTTTATTCATTAGGACTTTCTGGAGCTAAAAGAATTATTAGTGCTACTAAGGCCCCTAAAAGAAGAGTTATGATCCTTAATGAAGTCAAGGAGTTTATTGCTGATGGTCGTAATGTTTTTGCTAAACATGTTGTTAAGGTTGATCCCGATATATTACCTGAGGATGAAGTGGTTGTTGTTTCAGAAGATGATGAATTATTAGCTGTAGGAAGAGCTCAACTTTCAGGGAAATACATGTTAGCTTTTCAAAAAGGAACTGCGGTCAAGGTTAGACATGGAATTAAGAAACATCTTGAAAAAAGTCAGTAATAGATTTTTGTTGAGGATCACTTTTAACAAAATTAGATACACGAACAGCAACTTTTCGTAGAATTGGTTTATTGTAGTCATTGTTAATTTCATCTAATATTTCGTAGATAGTTGTTCGAATTCTTTCTATATCATCATTTGCAGCATGAAAAGAACGGCTTCTATTAACAGTTTTAAAATTATCCTGCAAGCGCACTTCAAGTGTTATAGTTTTAAAACGGAAATTCTTCTTGGTTAATCTTTCATGTACACTAGAGATAAGATTTGGCAATATATGTTCAGCTGTAACTTGTTCACCATCAAATAACTGCCCATGAAAAGTCCTTCCTTTACTAATTGATTTTACTCCAAAAGAGCTACTTGGTTGTATTATTGTTCTACCTTGGCCAGAAACGACTCTATAAAAAAATGATCCTAAACGACCAAATTTTCTAATCATTTCATGTTCTGGGCCAATTTCTATAATTTGACCTATAGTAGTAATATTGTATCTTCGCTTCAAACTTTCTGCTGACTTTGGCCCTATACCACTTATAGCTTTTACAGGTAATGGATAAAGGAATTTCTTAATTGAAGCTCTGGGAACATAAGTAATTCCATCGGGTTTATTTCTACCAGTTGCTATTTTAGCAATAGTAGTATTTGGCCCAATACCAATTGAACAAGTGATTTTTTCAGCTTCAAAAATCTCATTTTTTATTTCCTGAGCAAGAGGTATGGGATAACCATTAAAATCCTCCTCAACCTCATCTGTTAAATTCATAAAAGCTTCATCTATTGAAGCACTTCTAAATTCGTCTGTATAGGATGATAATATATCCATTATATTATCTGATACTTCTCTATATAAATCAAAATTACCTCTTCTAATACAAATAATCTCAGGGCATAATTCAATTGCTTCTTTAGCAGACATGCCAGATCGAACGCCAAATTTACGTGCTTCATAATTGCAGGTGGTAACTACTCCTCGTTTAGTATCTTTATCTCCCCCAACCATTATTGGTTTACCTTTTAATTCTGGGTTTTCACGCATTTCTACTGCAGCATAAAAACAATCAAGATCTACATGAAAAATAAATTGCCTAGTATCAGTTGTTTCGATAGGACTTGATTGCTCTTGTTGATAAATAATCATTACAAACCCAGCATGAGAATAGTAATTTAATTTATGAAAAAAAAGAAAAAAAAGTAATGTTAAGAGATAATCGAAACTAATGTTCTAATACCAACTCATTTTTCCATAGTACATCTGTGTTTCATATTGCATAGTAACCTTGTTATCAATTTGATATTTATCAAAAATCTCTTTTAGATTGTTAATTAAGGACTCATAACTAGGATCCTCTTTTTTAGGAGCATAAGATGAAGATTCCAATCTTCCTTGTAATCCACTAAAGTTAAAAGTTTGAAAATTCGAACAAGTAAATTCCCTATAACTATTTTGATCATAAAACTCTCTAATTTGTTCGGGAGCGATTTTATGATAACTAGGTTTCTCATATTCAGTACAAAAAGTTTGCAAAAGTAATTCATATTCAACTTGAAATGGAATACCTGTTGTCAATCTTTCATTCCAAACTAATATTAAATAACCTTCTGGCTTCAGTATTCTAAGAAATTCTTCTTTGGTTTTTGTTAAATCAAACCAATGAAAAGCTTGTGCAACTGCGATTACATCAACTGTATCATCTTTTATTGTTGTTTGTTCAGCTGTTCCATTAACACTTACGAAATTTGATTTACTACCTAACAACTCCTCTGCAGCTAATCGCATCTCTAGATTTGGTTCAACGGCATATACTTTACCATTTGTTGCTGATAATAACAACTCTGTAAAAAAACCTGTTCCAGAGCCTATATCTGCTATCACAGATTGTTCATTTATAACCCGAGCTTTTTTTAATTCTGCAATTAATTCACTTGGGTATTTAGGGCGATATTTTATATAATTCTTAACTCTATCAGAAAATGCTTTTGTTGAATCTTTTTGCATGTAAAACAACTTCCAAATACTAATTACTATCGAATCAACAACTATGTAATAATCTGAATATTTGAAGTTAAACCTTTCCCAAGTTGAGATTTGAAAGTTAATGTTCTATAACAAATCTAGAAACTATAGAAAATATTTAAGAGAAAAAAACACTTGAATCAATCATAACGAAAGAGTTTTTAAGGTATAATAAATTGATTTTTTGCTCAAATAAAGAGACTGATGAAAATGATCGCCACTAGTACAATTCTATACATCCTTTATGTAGTATTAATCCTTGGAGGATTCTTAGCTTTAGGATATCACTTAGTATCAGGTGAAGAGGAAGAATAGGTTAGAGTAATCTATCTAGCTTTTCTTCGTACGGTAATCTGGCAAATTCGAACTTATATTGTAATTTAAAAAATGACTCGATAGTCATTTACATGGAGTTTTTTTAATGCTTAATTTAGGCAAATTTAGTACTGCAATGCGTGAAGTTATTGCTAGACTTGGATTTGAAGAATTAACTCCTATCCAAGAATTAGCTTTCCCTGTAGTACTTGATGGTGAGAATTCTTTAATCATCAGTGCGACCGGTTCAGGAAAAACCGAAGCTGCTGTTTTGCCTGTATTTGAGCAATATATTCGTGAGAGAGAGAAAATTGGCAAAGAAATCCCTGGTATGAATATTCTTTATATCACACCTCTTAGAGCTCTAAATAGAGATATTTTCAAACGAGTTATTGAAATAGGAGAACAATTAGGAATAAAAACAGGTATTCGCCACTCAGATACATCTCAAAGTGAACGCAGAAAACAAACTTTAGAGCCTCCTAATATGCTAATAACCACACCTGAAACCCTTGGAATAATTTTAACTGCTAAGCGCTTAGGGGAGCATCTTAAAAATGTTAAATGGGTGATAATTGATGAAATTCATGAATTAGTCGATTCAAAGAGGGGGACACAACTTTTCATTTCATTAGAAAGACTCGAACGATTTTGTAAGAATAGCTTCCAGAGAATTGGATTATCTGCTACTGTAGGCAACCCTAATCTTGTTGCAGAGTTACTGGTTGGACCAAATAGACAATGTAAAATATTGGAAGAACCAACCATTAAAGAAATTAACCTTTCAATAATATATCCCAAACCAACACAAGATGATGAAGATCTTTCAGAGAAAATCTTCTCAAGTCCAGAAGCAACTGCTCGTGCTAGAAAAGTAATTGATATAATAGAAAATCATAATCATACGCTCGTTTTTACTAATACACGCCAATTCACAGAAATATTAGGGAATAGAATGAGGTTAATTGGAACGAATTTTCCATTTGGTGTCCATCATGGTTCTCTCTCAAAAACAGTCAGAAAAGAAGCTGAGGATCGTTTTAAGAATGGTGATTTAAAAGCCATCATCTGTACATCAAGTCTTGAACTAGGAATTGATATTGGAAGTGTTGATACTGTTGTTCAAATGATGTCAAGTAGAGAAATAGCCCCTCTTTTACAAAGAATAGGTAGAAGCGGTCATAATATTGGCAAAACTAGTAATGGTATATTGATTACTATTGATGCTGAAGATATTCTAGAATCAGCTGTTATTGGTCGAAAAGCTCTCGCTAAAGAACTTGAACCACCTATTCCTCATCTGAAACCTTGGGAAGTTTTATCTCATCAGATAGCAGGCATTTTAATGGAAGATAGCCCTATTGAATTTGATGAGCTCTATTCAATGATTACTAATTCGTATCCATATAAAGATCTTTCAAAACAGAATTTATGGGCACTTCTTGATTTAATGAAAGAATTGGGAAATATTTGGTATGAAGATAATACTATCTCAAGAAGAAAAAACACCTTACATTATTATTTTAATAATTTAAGCCCAATTCGAGATGTTAAAAGATATAAAATATATGATGTAGCAACAAATCGCATTGTTGGTTCATTAGATGATGAATTCGTTCAAATTTCAGGTGAAGTCGGTACAATATTTATTGTCAAAGGTGTTCCCTGGAAAATATTAGCTGTTACTGAAGAGCGTGTTGAGGTTGCACCTGTTCATAATCCTATTGGAGCAATTCCTGCTTGGGATGGTGAACTAATACCCGTTCCTTTCTCTGTTGCTCAAGAAGTAGGAAAAATACGTAAAGGTATATGGGAGAAATTCATTGAAAGTGACAATACTTCTTTAGCTAAAAGCGTTTTGAAAAATTATAACATAGATAACGATGCAAAACAGGAAATCATTAACTATCTCTATGATCATTTCTCTAAAGATAATCCTATGCCCACAAATGATAAAATTGTGATCGAAACCATTGGTACAGATATTTGCATTATTCATTGTGATTTTGGATCTAAAGTTAATAAAACTCTTGGGCAATTGATTAGTTCTCTATTAATGGCTAAATTTGCATGTGCAGTAGGTTTACGAACTGACGCTTATCGTATCATACTTAATTATCCTTACTTCCTAAAACCCGAACATTTTGAAGGAGCAATTAGAAGTATCAAGGGAGAATTTGTTGAGGAATTATTAAGACGAACCATACCACAAACAACGATGTATGAATGGCGTTTCTTGCACATCGCTAAACGGTTTGGTGTCATTAAAGGAACTTGGGAATATGGTACTATGCATCCCAGACGTATTGCTAGAGCTTACGATGGCACTTTAGTTGCAGATGCAACTTTAGATGAATTAATTCATGATAAGATGGATATTGATAAAACAATTGAGATTGTAGAAAAAATCAACAATCAAGAAATAACCATTGAAAGCATTTCTAAAAAATCCACTAACGATATGTCACCATTAGCTAGATCAGGTGTGGATCAATTACGATTTACTGGATTTGTTATACCTGAAAAACCTGACAGACAACTAGCACAGAAAGTTCAAGAAAGATTAGATAAAAAAGAAATCAAACTCATTTGTATGTGGTGCGGAAAATGGAATGTTATAAGCACCGTAGGGAATATTGATGAGAAACCAAAATGCCCCAAATGTGGCGCTAGATATATTGCAGCAGTTTCAATACATAATGATGAACTATTGCCCATATTAAAGAAACATTTACGACATGAAAAACTTGAACCTGATGAAGAGAAAATCTTGAAGCGAGGATACAAAAGTGCTGATTTAGTAATTGCTTCGGGTAAAAAAGCTATTATTGCCCTTGCTGCAAGAGGTATAGGACCTGCAAGTGCTAGCAGAGTGCTACAAAATAGCTACTCAAAAGATGATTATGAGTTCTATTCTGAAATCATTAAAGCTGAAAAAGAATACTCGAGAACACGACCATTTTGGGGAGATTAAAAGAAAAACTAAAGTAGGATTTAACCGGAGTTTATTTTATGGAAGAATTTTCTTGGTATTTAGCATTTGTTGGCAGACCTAATGCAGGTAAAAGCTCATTGATTAGCAAACTAACATCTGTTAATCCTACTATTGGTAAAAAACCCGGTTCTACACGAAGAATAAACGAATATGAGATTACTACTAAATTTAGAGTAGTAGATGTTCCAGGGTGGGGCAAAATACATAGTAGAACTAGTGACTATGAGGATCGTATAAAAGATCAAATAATCGAATTTTTTGAACAGAATTATAGGAATATCCCTGTGTGTATTTTAGTGATTGATACTAAGAGCATTATTGATGTTTCTGAACGATTATCAAATAAAGGCATCATCCCAATTGATCAAGAACTATATCAATTTCTATTTAATCTAAATTTAAAACCCATTATTGTTTTTAACAAAATTGACAAGGTGACTAGTAAAGAGGTTGCTGAAGCAATTAACTATTTCAAAAAACTCATTGATTTTGCAGCATTGCCTAATGATTGTAAAGAATTATTGATATCCGTTAGTGCTAAACAGGATGCCAACCTCGATGCTTTAAGAGATCTTATAAGAAAGAGATTGAAAATTAGTGGGCTGGAAAAATTTGAGCGGTACATCAAACTAAAGTAAAAAAAAATTTAATTTAGTTTGTCCTATTATTTTCCTTCTTAAATGTTTAATTTGAGTCTCTCCGAAAATGTTTTTAATATGTTTTTGAAATATCCGAATCATACTAACAAAGTTATTATTATAGATTGTATAATTAACCGATAACTAAAGGTCATAATAATGTCCAACTTAAATATCCAATGGAGACTCAGCAAACCAATGGGGATTTTAGCAATCCTAACAGGATTTGCCATGCTCTCTCAAATGCCAATAATTTACCATGCTCGAGAAATTCTAAATGTAGTTAGTAATGATTATCTTATAGCTTATATTGTTATGACAATTGCAGCTGTATTTATTTTGACTAATGCTGAATTATTATTATTTGAAGCATTTTTATTCCGATTGCATTCTTATACCGTTAGAGATTATCGCGCACCTTTTCTATCGGTAACTATAACTAATGCAATTTATTTTGTAGTCTATTATTTGACATACGCTACTTTAAATGGTGTTGAGCTATTTGGTGTTCAACAACCAATTGCACAATATGCTTTATGTCAAATTGTTGGTTTAACTATTATAATGATACTTGCTTTCTGGTATAACAGAAGACAAATCAAAGAGTAAAATTGGATTCGTTCCTTTTTTATTATTTTTATTTATGAAACAGGCTTCCAGATGATATTTAATTCATCAGCTTTTTCTGTAGCTTTTTTCCATTCCTTATCGGTAATTCTACGATTAATTATGGCATACTTATCTGGCATGCGATTAATAAGAAAATCTGGGTGATATTGATCCATTAAATTAATCATAGCAAGAGGAATTTCTTTTGCACACCATTCTAAAATTTGTGTTGTGTCTTCATCAACTCTATTAGGCATTATCAAATGCCTTACTAGGATTTCCCCTGATCCCTCTAAATAAGCCATTTTAAGATTTCGAGTTATAATCTCTCGATAATTATTCACCCCAGACATTTCTTTAGCAAAACCATTATCCCAAAATTTGAAGTCAGGAAGCCAGAAATCCATTAATTCCAATAATAATTTCGTTGCTTCTAACGATTGATACATGTTTGAATTCCATAAAATAGTAATATTACTTGATAGCTCTTTTAATGCTGAAATAATTGTGTGCAAATTTGGTGTAGGATCCCC
>JAEORJ010000325.1 GCA_016840945.1 Candidatus Gerdarchaeota archaeon | reverse complement strand
TTTGAGTAGTTGTAAATATCCATTATTTGTTGCTATTCCAGTTATTGCTTTTTTCTTACTCATCTTAGATGTCCAGAACATTTGTATGAAAAGGCGGTAGGTTGGAACAATATTGATATACAACCCTTTGTTTGTTAATATTTCCCGACATTTTGAGAATGAGCTTTTACCAACTACATCAAATATGACGTCATATTTCTGTTCTTTAATTTTTGTAAAATCCTCTATCGTGTAATCAATTACTTTATCTGCTCCTAAAGATTTTACTAACTCTACATTCTTGGTACTACATACACCAGTAACTACTGCGCCAAAATATTTAGCTAATTGGACAGCATAAACCCCTACACCTCCTGAAGCGCCATTTATGAGAATTTTCTGTCCACTTTGAATATTTGCTTTAGCTTTCAGAAAACATAGTGAGGTAATTCCACCAAAAGCTATGGAAGCACCTTCCTTATAACTAAGAGTAGGTGGCATTAATACTAACGGGGATTTTTCTGAAGCGGTAATGTATTCAGCATATACATTATTACCGAATCCAAAGACTTTATCACCTTTTTTATACTTTGTAACATCTTTACCTACTTCTACGATTTCACCTGCAACTTCTCTTCCCAGTATTTTTTGTTTTGGTTTCCAAATTCCCATCATTATTCTCGAAATGGGCCATAAAGGCGCTTTTGCACTTCGTGATCTATAATCCATAGGAGTAACAGAAGTAGCATGAACTTTAATGAGTATTTGATCTTCATTTATAGTTGGTTTTTCTATTTCTTGCATTTTCAAAACACTAGGTGGTCCAAATTTTGTTAAAATAATTACTTTCATTTTACTTTCTTCCATTTCTAACCCTCGCTTTCGATATGTTTTTCCATTAAACAAGCTGCATCATTAACATATTTCTTACAATTCTCGAAAATGTCTTTCTTGAATGCTTCTCTCAAATCCTCATCACTGAAAAGATCATATCCAATTAGCTCGCGACAAATTATCGAGCCATTAATTGCAGTGAATTCTTCAATGAATTGATTTGAGATTTGTGTTACCTCAATTTCTTGAGCGCTTCCACCATATTTCAAGCCTAATGTCATTAATGCTCCTGTAATAGCTCCACAAACATTTCCTGTTCGATTTATCCCTCCACCAAAAGCAGAAGCTATCTTCATACATGATTCACAATCGATTTTTTCTACTCCTATTTGGGGACCATATGTGGCAAAAATTGCTTGTGCACAATTTCCTCGTAATTCTTCCATCATTTTATTGGCTGAATTAATCAATTTAGATTTATTTTCCATTAGTTATCCCATCCTGTTGGTATAATGTTCATTATTTTTTCTTATTTTCAATGGGGTATCGTTCATAATTCATAATTTTATCTAAATCAAGTAAGGATCCAATCTTCTGAGAGGTCTTAGCAAATTCATAGTGAAAAAATGAAAAATGACCAGCTATTTGTAGAAAATCCTTAATATCAATTTTTGACTTATAAATTAAGGGATATTTGTCTTCTATCCAAGAAAAGAGTCTATAATAGAAATCTTGCATTGATATTATATTTTCATCTACAATTTGATCGATCATTTCAAGAGAGATTTCAGGATTCATGTTCTTTATTAGTTGCTTAATTGGATTGAATATTTCTTGAGTTGTTGATGCTGTTAGAATGTTATCATATTGTCCTATGAATGCTATTGCTGTACGACCATAATACGCTATATAATGTCGACCTTCAAGGATTTTAGCGATTTCCTGCAGATATCCATCTTTTACAAGACTGTTTATATGAAAATGGAAATTTGATAATGAATAATTCTGATCTTTCCATTTTTTAGCATAAGCTGTATGAAGTTCTTTTGCACTGAATGCATGTCTTCTTGAAAGATTATTTATTCTACCAAACTCGTCTTCTATTCCATCTCTTATGTATTTTATTATGAAATTACTGACTTCAGATTCTTCAACTTGTGATAGATTTAACGTATCCATTGTTTTAAAATACGGTAATTTATGCCAGTAATTATACAAAGATTTTCTTTTTTCATCAATTGCTATTTCTTGGGTAGTCATGCTAGTTTTCACCATTTAGTAATCACTGAACGATACCATTTAGTATATACTAAATGGTAATCCTATTTAAAACTATCTATTTGCAGTTAATCTTGCTAAATTCATTCTGAAAAACAAACAGTATTTGCTTCTAAATGCTTAAAGAAAGATTAATTTTAGAGCAGGTGCAGCATTCATGATTTTATTGATATTTCCATTTTTTTAAATCATAATCATAAAGTTCATCAAATGGTAGATTAACGCTAGGAACAAATTCTCTATAATAATCGAAAGGGTAAATTAAATAATTGATTTGCAATCTCTTCAATTCTTCTTTTATTACTTCTGTTAACGGAGTTTCAAAGCTAATTTTAGGAATATGTATAGTTACTCTATCATAAAACGTACGAATGATCATAGAAGAGAATATTTTAATTCGTTCAAGAAAGGTTTTTAGTGACTCGTGTTCTGGATCAATCAGTAATTCACAATAAAGGGAGGAATTGAAATTGCCGATGTTTTGAATATTTAAATAATAATTTATTGCTCCTAATCTTCTAGCTCGAAAATCAAGTTGACTAATGAAAGATTTCACTGCTTTCATATTTGTTGGATCAATGTTATTTTTCTGGCAAAACTTGTAACCTTTGTCAATATTTTGAAACATATAATGAGCTTTTCCTAGATATCGTGCAGCTATAAGTGACAAATATGTCAATACTTCTTCATTAAAAACTGCTTTCTTAAATTTTGGAACTTTTGAGATTTTATAGTCATATTCAAAAATTGGCAAGGTATAAAGATTGAATTTTTCTGGTTTAGTAAGTAAATCATAAAATATCTCTTTTTTCAATTTAAGTTTATTAGTTGTAATAGTACACAACCCTTTTTCATTTCTAATCATTTCGAAGAAGTAATCAAGAATAATACCTTGCTTAGATAATTTCTCCAAATAATTTGAAAACTTATTGCTAACAATTAAAGGGCAGTCTAAAGTGCCAGCGACAACAAAGCCATTATCACCTGCATCATATATATCAATATCTTTGAGATATTTCTGTGATTTTAAATAACGTAAAATGCGATTAAAACTTTCTTTATTCTTTAAGGTTAGTCTGAAGTGGTATGGATATAATCTCAGAAGTAAAATGTTAGGTTTAGCGCGCCAATAAATTGAATAGTCTTCAAATAATTCCTTGTATGAAATGTCAACTACATTGTAGCTTTTACCAATTAAATTGCCAACATTTTTTGCTGATGCTTTAATTGCACCTAGCTTTACCATAGCTTTTAACATATCAAAATGCTTCTGTTTAAAGTATATTGGGAGTGATAGAAAACTTTCTTCTTGTTTTTGTAACTCAACCCATTCTAGATACTCCGATGCAATAGTAGCTTGGATTAGTTGTTGTTTCTTTGCTTTATTAATTTGAGCAATTAACTTCATTAACAATCGATAAGCTGAAATGCCATACTTGTAGCTATCAATGAGTACCCAATCCCAATTCAGATATTTAAATATGTCATCATCCTCAAAAGGGATATGTCCTCGAATGGTGATAATTGGATTGTCAATTAATCTTATTTGCTCATCATAAATTATCCAAATAGCAGCTATAATATTGAGAGTAACTTCAATTAAATCTTGATAATCTTCAAAATCTGCAATCATCTTATAAAGAAAAAGTCTAAAGCTTTCTCTAACAAAGAGAAATTTCATTATTACTGGTTGCTCTTTTTTTTGAAGATTCATAATCCATTTTGCGATTAAAATCGTGGATTCTATAGTTACAGCTCCAAAACCTTTACCATAATCAGGAATAATAACATCAGAATTTTCTTCTTGTAATTTGACTATTGGGTATGGTTTAGGTACTTTTTGATCTAAATAATTAGCAATTTTACGGATAATTTTTCTAAATTCCTTTTGTAGAAAATCGAAACTTATTTCCTTATCTTTAGACATCTCTAATCCCAATAAAATGACTGAAAACATTCACTTTTAACTAATTTAACAGTATTAAATTTAATAACATTTTGTGAAATTTTTGAAGTTTTTTTTGGTAAAAATGATACCCCTAGTAAAAACATTAAAAATTAACTTTTAATGGTTAGGAATCACTTTTTTTAAATTTTAAATCGATATTTTTCTCGAGATAACACTCTAAAGAATAAATTAAGTCACCTTTTTCTCACGAATAATAGGGATGTGGTAGAAAAAATGAATAAAATAAAATCATTCAGAATAATATTCGTATGTCTTTTTATGACCTTGATAGGAATAGGTATTATACAAATTCCTGTTAAAGGACCAATTGATTTGGATCCAGGCGGTGGTGGTGGTGGTGGCATACCTACTGTATATTACTATTATGTTCAAGGATATGTCTACAAAGAAAATGATGAAAAATTTGCTGGTGCTACAGTTAAAATAACAGGTCCAGGTAGTGTTGTGAAGTATGCAACAACAACATCCACAGGATTCTTTGCTAAAACCTTTACTTATTCAACTTCTGGATCAAAAACATTTACATTACAAATTGATTTAACAGGATATCGCGACAAAACAAAGACTATTAGCTTATATGATGGTGTTCAATCTGTATTTGCTACTTTTAGAGCTTGGCCTGATCTTAACAGAGCTATAGCAAACCATCCTGAGCTAGCAGAATCATTGAATGATGTTGATACTTCTCTTCTATTAGCTAGATACTGGGAATTAAACCTTGGAAATTATGACCCACTATACTACAATATAGCAAATATGTATCACGATGACCATTATATGCGACTTGGACTATATGAGCTCTACAATATAAGTTCGTTTAAATATAAAGCTAGATTTTATTTACGAATGGACTTATGGCAAGATCCAAACATTGAACCTGGTCTTTACACAGATTGGGGATTTGATGCAAACGTTTTGTACAATGATGATGACGATTATTGGTACCCAATATGGGATACAACAACTCGTGCAGATAGATTACTAGAACAAAATGAGTCTTTGGATGGTAATTTACATACAATTAATGGTACTATTTTACATAGATGGATTATAGATGGATGGTGGATAGCTCACTCGTCAACCCAAGAATTTGGCAGTGAAGTAACTATTGGTGTTGAAGCAGGAATAATTGATTATGGATTTTCTTATAATAGAATATATGGATTATATCCTTCATCAATTCTACTTGTCGGAGGAAGAATAAAGATTACGATTAACAATCGTAATTACGGAGATCCACCAATAGCAGATACTTCATCTACAACGTATTACTTCTTTACAAGATATTTCATTGGTACATATTGTTCATACATAAAACCAGTTGGTTCATGGTTGGTTGCTGCTGGAACTCAATATTAAATAATGAATGGAAAAACCATTCATTATCTTTTTTTATTAGGATTATTGAATAGCATTATTTTAATTCTCTTGCTATTATTAGCAAATGTTTTTTTTAGAAACTGATAATGAAGGAATTTTCTTACTTGCAAAGATTAATCCAATATTCACCATTCCAAATAGATAAATCATGGCCTTCTATGGGATTACCACTCAAATCAATGGAAGAAAGATTTTCTAACTTTTCTAAACCTTGCACAAACGATATATTATTATGATTCAAATCCAAACGTTCCAGATTTATTAATTTACTAAGACCATCTATCATTGTAATCTGATTTTCTGATAAGTCTAACTCCTTTAGATTCGAAAGGTAATATAATCCACCAAT